>JBJOGW010000093.1:0-26712 GCA_046048055.1 Planctomycetota bacterium | reverse complement strand
CAGCAACTGGAGAGCAAGGGGCTGCTGCAGACGCAGTCCGTGGAACGCGCCCGGATGGTGAGCAACCTGCTGGTGGTGCTGTGCGGCGAGCAGAGCCCGCAGCCGGTGGTGGGGATGGGGTGATGGGGTTAGTCTGCAAGCCCGTGATGGCGCGTGCTCGATTCCAGTCTCGGCGTGAAGGCACATGAAGGCCGTGATCCTTGCTGGCGGTCTTGGGACTCGCATCTCCGAAGAGACGCATCTTCGCCCCAAGCCCATGGTGGAGATCGGCGGCAGGCCGATTCTCTGGCACATCATGAAGCTGTATTCGGTCCATGGCGTCAACGACTTCGTGATCTGCTGTGGCTATCGCGGCTACATGATCAAGGAATACTTCGCCAACTACTTCCTGCACATGTCGGATGTCACGTTCGACATGGAGCACAATCGGATGGAGGTGCATCAGCGCAAGAGCGAACCTTGGCGCGTGACGCTGGTCGATACCGGCGATGAGACACTGACCGGCGGGCGATTGAAGCGCGTGGCCGACCACGTGCATGATGAGGAGGCGTTCTTCTTCACCTATGGTGATGGCGTGTGCGACGCAGACCTGTCTGCGGAACTTGCCTTTCACCGACATCACGGCAAGCTCGCCACCGTCTTGGCCGTGCGACCACCCGGACGATACGGCGCGCTGGAGATGCGCGGAAGTCAGGTGCGTGGTTTCGCCGAGAAGCCCCGCGGCGATGGAGGCCTGATCAACGGTGGATTCTTCGTGCTCTCTCCGAGGTGCATCGACCTCATCGAGGATGATGCCACCGCGTGGGAAGGTGCTCCACTCACTCGACTGGCGGAGTCCGGTGAACTGGAGGCCTTCGAGCACAACGGCTTCTGGCAGGCCATGGACACGCTTCGCGACAAGGCCCAGCTTGAGGAACTCTGGAACTCCCGCCGAGCGCCCTGGAAAAAGTGGGCGTGAATCGCGCATTCTGGCGTGGAAGGCGCGTCTTCCTGACCGGGCACACCGGCTTCAAGGGTGGATGGCTGGCGCTGTGGCTCGCTGAAATGGGTGCCGAGGTGCATGGCTATGCGCTGCAGCCACCGACCTCGCCCAGCCTGTTCGAGGCAGCCCGGGTGGGCCAGCACCTGGCGTGCAGCACCATTGCCGACGTGCGCGACGCTGCCACGCTGGCCCAGGCCATGCGCGTCGCCCGGCCAGAAGTCGTGCTGCACCTGGCCGCCCAGCCGCTGGTGCGGCAGAGCTACCGCGAGCCGGTCGAGACTTTCGCCACCAACGTGATGGGCTCGGTGCACGTGCTGGAGGCGGTGCGCGGCATCGACGGCGTGCGCGCGGTGGTGAACGTCACAACCGACAAGTGTTACGAGAACGACGGACGCGAGCATCCCTACGCCGAAGGCGACCCAATGGGTGGCCACGACCCCTACTCGAGCAGCAAGGGCTGCGCGGAGCTGGTGACGGCGGCGTACCGACGCTCATTCCTGGCGGCACGCGACGTGCGCGTGGCCACGGCACGTGCAGGCAACGTGGTTGGCGGCGGTGACTGGGCCGAAGATCGGCTGGTGCCGGACTTCCTGCGCGCGATCGACGCCGGACAGGAACTGGTCATCCGCTCGCCCGAGGCCACACGCCCATGGCAGCATGTTCTGGAGCCAGTCTCAGGCTACCTCGCCCTGGCCGAGCGCCTGTGCAAAGGCGGTGAGGCCTTCGACGGCGCATGGAACTTTGGCCCACCGCTCTCCGATGCCAAGCCCGTCCGTTGGATCGTGCAGCAGCTCCGCGAGCGCGTGCCGGGGGCGCGATGCAACGTGTCCGCGGCGCCCCAGCCGCATGAGGCGCGATTCCTGTCACTGGACAACACGAGGGCGTGCGAGCGGCTGGGCTGGCGACCCCGGTGGTCGATCGCCGACGCGCTCGCCCGCACGATCGACTGGCACCTGGCCTGGAAGGCCGGCGGTGACATGCGCGCGAAGTGCCTGGAACAGATCCGCGCCTACGAGTCCACGACATGAGCGCGCGTTTTGACCGTGTGCCCACGCCCCTTGCCGGCCTGATGGTGCTGCAACGCAAGCCGATCGGCGATGAACGTGGGTTCCTGGAACGGATGTTCTGCGCCGATGAGCTTGCACCCCTGCTCGGTGACGCGCGCGTGCACGCCGTGAACCGCACCCGAACGGCTCGCCGTGGCACCGTGCGCGGTCTGCACTTTCAGCAGCCACCGCATGCCGAGGACAAGTTGGTCAGCTGCCTGCGAGGCGAGGTGTTCGATGTGGCCGTTGATCTTCGTGCCGGCTCTCCCACCTTCCTGCAGTGGCACGCCGAGGTGCTATCTGAGTCGAACCACCGCGCGCTGCTGGTGCCCCGGGGCTTCGCCCACGGCTTCCAGACGCTTTGCGATGATTGCGAGATGCTGTACGTGCACACAGCCGCGCACCACCCGGAGAGCGAGTGTGGGCTGAACGCGATGGATGCGCGCCTGGCGATCGCCTGGCCGCTGCCCGTCATCGAGCGATCGACGCGCGACCAGGGCCACGCGCCGATCGACGCGTCGTTCAGGGGCATCGTGCCGTGAAGTGCCGCCACTGCACCGCCGAGCTTTCGTTGCCCCTCGTCGACCTGGGCACGGCACCACCGTCGAACGCGTACCTGACCGCCGAGGCGATGCGGCGGCCCGAGCGCCGCTTTCCACTACGCGTGCTGGTGTGCGAGCGTTGCTGGCTGGTGCAGACCGAGGACTTCACCGACGCGCACGAGCTGTTCGACGCCGACTACGCGTACTTCAGCGGCGTCTCGACCTCGTGGCTGGTGCACGCCGAGCGCTACGTGGGCGATGTGGTCGAGCGCTTCGGCCTGCATGCGGGCAGCCGCGTGGTGGAAGTGGCCGCCAATGACGGCTACCTGCTGCAGTACGTGAAGGCCCGCGGCATTCCGTGCACGGGCGTGGAGCCAACCGCCAGCACCGCGGCCGCGGCGCGAGCCAAGGGCATCGATGTGGTGCAGGACTTCTTCGGGCGCCGCCTGGCGGGTGAGATGGTGGCCCGTGGGCTGCAGGCAGACCTCATGGCGGCCAACAACGTGCTGGCCCACGTGCCCGATATCAACGACTTTGCGGCGGGCTTCGCCACACTGCTGAAGCCGCATGGCGTGGCCACCTTCGAGTTTCCGCATCTGCTGCGGCTGATGGCCGAGGCGCAGTTCGACACCATCTACCACGAGCACTTTTCGTACCTGTCGCTGACGGCGGTGCAGGCCGTGTTCGAGTGTGCTGGCCTCGAAGTGTTCGATGTGCAGGAACTGCCCACGCATGGCGGCAGCCTGCGGGTGTTTGCACAGCGGGCGCATGCGGCGACCCATGCAGTGGCCCCTGCGGTCGAGGCCATGCTGCAACGCGAGATGGAGACGGGCGTGCGCACCGCGGCCTACTACCGGGGCCTGCAGCCGCGCGCGGAACGCATCCGCGACGACCTGCTGCGTTTCCTGCGCCGGGCCAAGGCCGAGGGGCGGTCGGTGGTGGCCTATGGCGCCGCGGCGAAGGGCAACACACTGCTGAACTTCGCAGGCGTGGGCCCCGACCTGATCCGCTGCGTGGTCGACCTGAACCCCGCCAAGCAGGGCAAGTTCATGCCCGGCAGCCGTATCCCGATCGTGGGTCGCGAGGTGCTGGATCGCGATCGCCCCGACTATCTTCTGGTGCTCCCATGGAACATCCTTTCCGAGGTGCGACAGCAGAACGCGCCGCTCGCGGCGAAGGGAACCCGCCTCGTGACGGCGATTCCGGAGCTGCGGCTGTCGTGAAGCCACGCATCCTTTACACCAAGCCTTCGATCACTGAGCTGGAAGCCCGTTACGCCGCCGACGCCGCCGCCCACGGCTGGGGCGAGCGCTGCTACGAGTACCTGACGCGGTTCGAGAGGGGCTTCGCGGAGCATCTGGGCGCAAAGCACGCCATCGCCACCTCCAGCTGCACCGGTGCGCTGCACCTTGGGATGGCGGGTCTGGGCATCGGCGCGGGCGACGAGGTGATCCTGGCGGACACCAACTGGATCGCCTCCGCCGCGCCCATCGTGCACCTGGGCGCCACGCCGGTCTTCGTCGACATCCTGCCCGACTCGTGGTGCCTCGATCCGGCGCGGGTCGAGCGCGCCATCACGCCGCGCACGAAGGCCATTCTGGCGGTGCACCTGTACGGCAACGTGTGCGACCTGGACGCATTGCTCGACATCGGACACCGCCACGACCTTCCGGTGATCGAGGACGCCGCCGAGGCGATCGGGTCGCAGCATCGCGGTCGCCGCGCCGGCTCGATCGGTGCCTTCGGCGCCTTCAGCTTCCACGGCACCAAGACGCTGACCACGGGCGAGGGTGGCATGTTCGTGACCAGCGACGACGCCCTGTTCGATCGCGTGCTCACCCTGAGCAACCATGGCCGGGCGCGCGGGCAGACGAGGCAATTCTGGCCCGACGCCGTGGGCTTCAAGTACAAGATGTCGAACATTCAGGCGGCCATCGGCTGCGCGCAGCTGGAGCGCATCGAGCAGCTGATCGCCCGCAAGCGAGCCATTCTGGCCGGGTATCGTGCGCGGCTGGCGGGTCTGTCGGGCGTGAGCCTGAACCCGGAACCGACGCACACCATCAACGGTGCCTGGATGCCCACGGCGGTCTTCGCGTCCGAGACCGGCGTGACCCGCGAGCGGCTGCAGGCCGCGTTCGCCGCCGAGAACATTGACGCTCGCGTGTTCTTCTGGCCGCTGTCGGGGCTACCGATGTTCGAACCGCAGCGTCAGAACCGCCACGCATGGGACATTCCCGGTCGGGCGATCAACCTGCCGAGCTACCACGACATCACGGAAGATGACATGGACCGGGTCGCCCAGGTTCTTCGGAGTGCCGCGCATGCCTGACGTGCAAGGCTGGGTGCTGTGGGGTGCTGCAGGCCACGCCAAGGTGCTCGCGGATCTGCTGTCGCATCGTGGGTCGCGTGTGCTCGCGCTCGTGGACAACGATCCCTCCGTCACGCGATGCCTGGAGGGGACCCCCATCCTGCACGGCGAGGCGGGACTGCGCCGCTGGCTCGAATGCCAACCTTCGACGCATGTCGCAGCCTGCGCCGGCGTGGCGATCGGCGGTCACCGGGGTGCCGATCGGATGACGATTCGCGAGATCCTGCGAGGCCTGCGACTCTCGACGCCGGCGATCATCCACCCTTCCGCGGAGATCGCCGGTACCGCCGTGATCGGAGAGGGTTCGCACGTGCTCGCCCGGACGGTCGTCGCCGCCGATTGCCGGCTTGGATCGATGGTCATCGTGAACCACGGCGCGACCGTGGACCATGAATGTGTACTTGCGGACGGCGTGCACGTGGCCCCCGGCGCCACGCTGTGCGGCTGCGTGACGGTCGACGCGCACGCGATGGTCGGCGCGGGCGCCGTCGTGCTGCCTCGCATCCGCATCGGAGCGCGCGCGATCGTGGGTGCCGGTGCCGTGGTGACTCGTGATGTGCCGGCGGACTGCACGGTGGTGGGGTCTCCAGCCAAGCCGATGTCGACCCATGCAAGATGAGCCACTGGTCCATCTTGGGCGGCTGATCTCGCACCAGATGCAGTGCGCACACCCCGTGTTCCATGCCGGATGGAGCCTCGATCCGCAGGCGCTCTCGGAAGCCCTCGACTTGGCCACCCACTGCATCTCGCATGTCAGGTCGGCGACCCATGGTTTCGATCCGATGGTGTCCGGCCACCATGCCACCCTCCTTCACTTCCTGTCCCGTGCCCTCGCGCGACGCGGCAACGAACGCGATGCCGTCCGTGCCTTCCTCACGAACAAGGCACTGCATGGCATCGACCTGTTCCACGAGGTCGAGCTGCCACCAGTGTTCGTCGTGGGCCACACGGTGGGCATGGTCTTCGCGAAGGCCACCTACGGACCTCGGTGCGTCTTCCACCAGGGCTGCACGGTGGGCCGAGACGGTGACAGCCGACCCGTGCTCGAGGAGGGCGTCGTGCTCTACCCACACAGCGCCGTGATCGGGGCATGCAGGGTTCGGCCCAACACCGTGCTCGCACCGGGCGTGCAACTCGTCAATACCGACACGCCCGGGGACTGCATCGTGGTTCCAGGCGAACGTGGGCGGCCCGCTTTCAAGCCCGCCAACGAGCGGTACGCGGATCGCTACCTGCATCCGACCAGGGAGAGCCCATGACGTTGGACATCCGGGTTCATCACGACATCGTCGTGCTCGGAGTACCGGCCTACAACGAGGTTCGCTGGATCGATCGCACCATCCGATCCATCCAGGCGCAGTCCCATCGCGACTTCGCGGTGATCATCTCGGACAATGCCTCGACCGACGGCACGTCCGATGTCTGCGCTGCGGCGGCCAAGGACGATCCCCGCTTCATCCACGTGCGCCATCCGGAGAATCGCGGTGCAGCGTTCAACTTCGACTTCGCTCGAGCCGCCAGCGACAGTCCCCACTTCGGATGGGTCGGCGCGCATGACCTGCTGCACCCCGACTTCCTTCGCGTGCACCTTGCCGCGCTGCGCGACGACCCCGTGGCGGCGGGATCCTTCACCTACTTCCAGTGGATCGACCATGCCGACCAGCCCATCCAGCAGGATGGTGACACCGGCATCGCCGCGCCGCGGTCGGGCGCATGGCGGCGATATCTCTGGTCCATCGCGATCGGATCCGACCTGGGCCCGATGCACTCGCTCTTCCGTCGCGCCGCACTGCCGCCGCTGCCGATTCGGCCCGTCAACGCCGCTGACCACGTGCTGCTGGCCAACATCGCCTTCTTCGGTTCCTTCATCGCGCAACCCGGGCACCTGTATCTGCTTCGCCATTTCAACGAGGCCCTGCGGTCGGAGGACTCGATGCAGCGCATCACCGGCAAGGCGGGGGTCGTGGCCGACTTCAGCGCCACGATCGAGGCCTACCTCGCCGACTTCGACTTGATGCATCCACCGGGCACGCGCGGGCATCGCATGCGTCCGCTGGTCTCGTGGCTGCTGCACGATCGGCTGGACCGTCGCTCGCTGCGCGTCACCAAGCGCATGCGCAGCGTCGCCAAGCGCATGCACGACCTGCGGGCGTGGCTGCGTCCCAGGCCCACCGACCAGCGTTGAACTTCAGGACGCCCCGGTGACCGCGCCCGCCAGCGTCGCGCGCATGCGCTTAAAGTACGGGTCGTTATCGAACTCGGGATACTGGTCGAGCAGGCGGCCGAGCGCCGTGGCGGCGGCCGGTCCCAGCGCGCGCCCTCGTCCGGCCACGCCCACGTTGATGCGGTTGTTCGGTCCGCGGAATGCCTGGAGCACGTGCGGCATGGCCGTCGCATCGGGCTCGATGCCGGCGAAGCGCAGCACGCCCACGATCGTGTCCTCGGGTCGCTGCACCAGGTCCTCGTAGGCCACGAAGTGCGCGCGCGCATCCTGCCGCCACCCGATATAGAAGCTGAGGTACCACGGCATCGCAAGGCGCACGATGGTCTCCTCCAGGTCCGCCGATGCCTGCCGCAGGTGCGCCTCGGTGAAGATCGCCATCGGCGCATCCCGCGATTCGCGATACAGGTGGTCGCGCAGGCTCAGCACCACGTCGGGCAGGTCGCGAACCAGCACCACCGGCGCGAGCCGGTACTGCGCGACCAGGTGCTGGGTGAAGCCGCTGTTGCGCAGGTGCTGCTGCGCCACATAGTGGCCGCGGTGGTTGTAGCGCGACAGCCGGATCTGGCACAGTTCCTGCTCGCGGTTGCCGAAGGCCGCGGCCAGCGCGATCTTGCGGAACCCCGGGTACGCGCCAATCGCGTTCGTGAGCGAGGTGGATGCCGACTTGGGCATGCACGCCACCAGCACATGCGCGCCTCGCGGCCAGCGCACGAGGTCAAGCGCCGCGTCGAGGGCGAGGTACGCGGCCGAGGCGATGCGGTTGGCCTGTCGCATGGTGCTTGCACCCGAAGGTAGCAGCAACGCGGCGCATCACGGCCGCGCCAGCCGCGCCTCGTACGCCCCTTCCACCGCGTCCGCCACGCGCGCCCACGCATGCGCCTGCGCCATGCGTCGTGCCGCCTCGCCCATGTCGCGGCGAGTGTCCTCATCGAGCAGGCGCGACATCGCCGCGGTGCAGTCCGGGACCGGTTCCGTGGCGTGAACGACGAAGCCGGTTTCACCATCACGGACAAGGTCGCGCACCCCCATGCGATCACTGACGATCACCGGCAACCCGGCCGCCATCGCCTCGAGCACCACCATGCCGAATGTCTCGAACTCGCTCAGCAGCGCGAAGACATCCGCGGCGCTGTAGTAGCGCTCGATGCCGGTTGCCTGCGGCCCGGCGAAGATCACGTCCTTGCCGATTCCCAGCACCGCGGCCCTTCTCTGGAATTCCGGTACCGGCCCGCGCCCCACCACCAGCAGGCGCGATGACTTGCCCGGCTGCAGGCGCCGGAACTCGGCGAATCCCTCCATGAGCGGTGCCAGCCCCTTGGGGCCGAAGTTCATGCCCACGAACAGCACCACGAACTCGTCGGCTCCGATGCCGTGCCTCACCCGGATCTCGGCACGCGCCTTCGGGTCGTGTGCGAAACGCTCCGCGTCCACGCCCGGGTGCACCACCTGCCACGCGCCCGGCAGCGTGCCGAACACCTCCTCGAACCGCTCCTGCAGGAAGGCGCTCACAGGCATGAAGACCGAATTGCCACCACCGGCGATCATGCGCCGGTCGATCATCATCATCACACGGTCAAAGAGGTTGGGCCGGCGCTTCAGCACGTGCTTCACCCAGTACGCATGCGGGCATCCATGCGTGCTGAACACGTCCGCCTTGAAGGTTGGCCAGTGCGAGTGCACCAGGTCGAACCCGCCCCGCTCGATCATGCGCTGCGCCGCGACCGTGAAGAACCAGGGCCGCAGGAACCGCGGGAACTTGATGCGCGGCACCTTGTGGAAGGTGATGTCCGATCGCCCCGCTTCCCACCGGTTCGCGAAGACGTGAAACTCGTGCTTCCCCATCGCGGCAAGCCGCTCCGTGACCTCCTTCACGAAACGCTCACTGCCACCGATGCCGCCGTACTTCTCGGCGATGACCGCGATGCGGGGCCGCCTCACTCGACCGTCACGCTCTTGGCCAGATTGCGCGGCTTGTCCACGTCCTTGCCGCGCATCACCGCCGCGTGGTATGCGAGCAGCTGCAGCGGCACCACGGTGACCAGCGGCTGCAGCAGTTCGGGCACATCGGGCACGTAGAAGACCTCCTCGGCCATGGTCTTGATGTGCTCGTCACCCTCGGTGGCCACCGCGATGATGTGCCCCCCGCGGCTGCGCACCTCCTGGATATTGCTCAGCACCTTCTCGTACTGGCTGTTGCGGGTGGCCACGAACACCACCGGCATGCCCTTGTCGATCAGGGCGATCGGGCCATGCTTCATCTCGGCCGCGGGCATGCCCTCGGCGTGGATGTAGCTGATCTCCTTCAGCTTGAGCGCGCCCTCGAGCGCCACCGGCCAGTTGAGGCCGCGGCCCAGGAACAGCCAGTTCTCGCGCTCCATGTAACGGGCCGTGGCCTTCTTGATGTGGTCGCTCTGCTGCAGCGTGCGCTCGATCGCCGCAGGGATGCGCTCCAGACTCTGCAGGAAGTGCGCCACGTAGTCGGCACTGAGGTACCGCCGCCGGCCCACGAAGAGCGCCAGCATGGTGGCCACCATCACCTGCCCCACGAAGGCCTTGGTGCTGGCCACGCCGATCTCGGGTCCCACGCGCAGGTACACGCCCGCGTCGGTCTCGCGCGCGATGCTGCTGCCCACCACGTTCACGATGCCCAGCGCCAGGGCGCCACGGCTCTTGGCCTCCTGCAGCGCGGCCAGCGTGTCGGCCGTCTCGCCGCTCTGGCTGACCGCAGCCACCACCGTGCCCTCCTCCACGATCGGGTTGCGGTATCGGAACTCGCTGGCGTAGTCCCAGTCGCTGGGAATCTTGCCCAGTTCCTCCATCAGGTAGGTGGCGATCATGCACGCGTGCAGGGCCGTGCCCTGCCCCACGAACACCACGCGTCGCGCCGTGGCCAGTTGCCGGGCCAGGGGCGAGACGCCGCCGAGCACGATCTGCCCGCCGCGCGTGTCCACGCGGCCCTGCAGGGTCATCCGCAGGGCGCGCGGCTGCTCGTGGATCTCCTTCAGCATGTAGTGCTCGAAGTTGCCGAGCTCGATCTCGGCCAGATCGAATTCCAGCTCCTTCACCTGGGCGTCCACCGGAACGTCATCCACGGTGGTGGTTCGGAAGGAATCGCGCGTGAGCCTGGCCACGGTGTAGTCGGCCAGCGTGAGGGCCTGCGTGGTGTGGGCCACGATGGCGCTGGAGTCGCTGGCCACCACGTACTCGTCCTTGCCCACGCCCACCATGAGCGGGCTGCCCTTGCGGGCCACCACCAGCACATCGGGCTCCTTCTGGCACATCACCGCGATGGCGTACGCGCCCGTCACCTCGCGCAGCGCCGCCTGCACCGCCTTTTCCAGGTCGCCCTTGTAGAGCTCGCCGATCAGGTGCGCCAGCACCTCGGTGTCGGTCTCGCTCTCGAAGACGTGGCCCTTCTCCTCAAGGTAGGTCTTCAGGCTTGCGTAGTTCTCGATGATGCCGTTGTGGATGATCGCGATGCCGTGGCCGAACTTGGCGTCATCCTGGTGCGGGTGTGCGTTGCGGTCGGTCACGCCGCCGTGCGTGGCCCAGCGGGTGTGGGCGATGCCGATGGTGCCGTCGAACTTGCCCTCGCGGTCGATCAGGTCCTCCAGGTTGCGGACCCGGCCGACCGCCTTGCCCACCTTGAGCTTGCCGTCGTGCAGCACGGCACAACCAGCGCTGTCGTAGCCGCGGTACTCGAGCCGCTTGAGACCCTCGAGCAGGATGGGGGTTGCCTGCCGCCGACCGATATACGCCACGATTCCGCACATGCGATGGAGACTCCTTCGGGGGCGGCCGGCCGTGGCCGCGGTGGATGGACTTCGGCAAAGTAGCAGGGCAGGTTGACCAAGGGAACCGGAATTGTTCCCTACCGTTGCATGCTGCCGTGCGGATCGCACAAAAAATGGGAAACTGTGCCGTCATGGGCGATTCGCTTCCCAAGCAGAAGGCCGAACTTCGAACCAGGGTTCGAACCGCCCTTCGCGCGCTCGACCCTGCCGACCGGGCTGCGGAGTCCATGGCGATCCGCACGGCCATCCGTTCATGGCCCATGTGGTCGCGATCCACCTGCGTGATGGGGTTCCTTCCCCTGGCGAGCGAGGTGGACGTTCGACCGCTGCTGGCCGAGGCCATGCAACGCGGCGTGCGCGTGGCGGTGCCGCTGGCCGGCCCGCACGGCCTGTTCGAGCCATGCCTGCTGGAGTCGCTGGACCCGGGAGATCTGGAGCTGGATGCGATGGGAGTGCAGGTGCCCCGGCGCCAGGTGCCCGTTGCCACGGAGGCCCTGCAGGTGGTTCTGGTGCCTGCGATGGCCTTTGATCCCCAGGGTCGCAGGCTGGGCCGCGGCGGTGGGTACTACGACCGCTTCCTGCCTCGGCTTGCCCGCTCCGCCGCCTCCGTGGGGGTGTGTCATGGCGTGCAGCGGGTTCCAATGGTGCCTTGCGCGGCGCACGATCACCGCGTGGAGTGGATCGCCACGGCAAGCGACGTTGTGGCGGCACAGCCGCTCGAACCGATGTAGGTTGGATGGGCCGCGACCGACGGCCCCGCCCGAAACGGAGACCAGAACCATGGTGCTTGCCAGCCAGAACGCACGTCAGACGCCCCGAGGACGATTCATGACCAACTCCGGAGGCCGCCGCGGTCGATGGAGGCGCCTGTTCGTGCCCGTGGTCCTGCTGGCCTTCGTGGGCGTGCTCGGATGGTTCACCTGGTCGTGGATGACGGGTGAAGCACAGCCGCTGCAACGCCGCGAGGCGGAGGGTCCCAAGGTTTCCGATCCCCTTCCCCAGCCCACCGAGGTGCCGCTGACCGCCATGCGTCCCTCGCAGGAGAGCGCCACCGCCATCATCGGTGACCCGGCGGTGGCCACCCTGTCCTCGACTTCCTCGCCGCCCGCCACCCCGATGCCTTCCCCGGAACCCGCGGCACCTTCCGCGCAAGGCACTCCCAACACCAACGGCACCATGACGACTGGTTCCGCCGACAAGGTGATCGGCGAGGATCCGCAGCCAACGGGCTCGACGCCGTCGGCTTCCACCGCCACTGCTTCACTCGACAGCGCCTTGACGCTGGCGGACTCGGATCCGGTGGCGGCGCGCAGGGCGCTCACCCGGCTGCTGGAGGGATCCTCGCTCGGTACCGCCGACCGCCTGCGTGGCTACGAGGGCATCAACCGCATCAACGCCGTGCTGGTCTTCAGCAACCGCGTGCTGCCCAACGATCCCTACACCGTGCAATACAAGGTGGAGGAGGGCGACTCGCTGGCCCGCATCGCCAGGAGCCAGAAGCTGGATTGCGACTGGCGGTTCATCCAGCGCATCAACGGCATCGCCAACCCCAATGCGTTGCGCGTGGGCCAGGCCCTCAAGCTGCCCAAGGGCGCCTTTCATGGCGAGGTGCGCAAGGGCGAGTACCGCCTGAACATCTTCATGGGGGATGGCGCCGAACGCGTGATGGTGGCCAGTTACCCCATCGGCCTGGGTGAACTCAACAGCACCCCCACGGGCGCCTTCGTGGTGCGACCCAAGAGCAAGCTGATCGATCCCGAGTGGCGGAATCCGCGCACCGGCGAGTTCTTCCAGAGCAACGATCCCAAGAACCCCATCGGCGAGCGGTGGATCGGGCTCATGGGCATCGAACCGCACAACCGCAGCTTCGAGGGCTACGGCATCCACGGCACCATCGAGCTGGACTCGATCGGCCAGCAGAAGAGCATGGGATGCGTGCGCATGCTGCCGGGTGACGTGGAGCTGGTGTACGAGGTGATCACCGAGCCCAACTCCACGGTGATCATCGCGCCATGAGCACCCGCGCTCGCCTTGCTCGCACAACCATGAGCACCATGACATGGCTGGCGATGATCGTGTGCGTCGTCTGCACGGGGCTGGCCATGCCCGCCCGTGCAGACATCGTGCAGTTCGAGACGCCGACGCCCATCACCTCGTCGGACCTGGAGCGGCTTGCGAGCGCAGCCGGGCTGGGTCCGCAGGAGCGGATCCAGCTGGACGCGGCCTTCGACGCCTATGTGGAGGGCTGGCAACGCCTGCGCACCGGCACGCTGCGGCCCCTGCGTCTGGATGTGGCGGCGCTGCTCGCCGAACGCCTGGCTGCCCAACCGAATTGGGAGGCCATCCAGTCGATGCCGCCGGAGCAGCAGGAGGAGGCGTACCGCGTGGCTGGCGAGCAGGCGAGCACGGTGGTCGAGGCGACCGCCGCGCGCGCCGTGACACTTCGCGATCGGGCCAACGCCGCCTATCGAAGCATGGGCCAGTTGGAGGAGCCGGTGTTCGCCGCGCTTCGCCAGGGAGACCGGACCGAGGAACAGCGCGAGGCCGTTTCGCTGGAGGCGGCACGCCGGGCGCGCCGACTGGCGGGATACCGGATTCGCTCCGTGACCGGCAACGGCCTTGGCGTGACCACGCCGCTCCCGGGGGTGCAGAGGTCAGGCGAGGATCCAGTTCCGCCCGAGGCGGTCCGTGCCCTGGGGGCATTCGCGCGCGAGGCCGGACCCTCGATCGAGGCGATCGCCGAGGCCGTGGTGAGCGAGGGGCCGCAGGGCGAGAACGCCCGCGCGCTTCGCGCCGCCTTCGCGACGCAGCAACTTGATGCGATCGAGAAGGTGACCGCCCTGCTTCCCGAAGAGGACCGCGCCGCATGGCGACGCCGTGCGCGCGGGCGGCTGCTGTTCGGGTCGGCCTTCATCATGCCCGCACCCACCTCGGAGTCGCTGCTCACCATGATGGGTGACCGTGCGAACGCCCCTGCCCGCACCCGCATGGATGGCTGGTTTCAGGAGCGCGAACGGCTCGAGAACGCCTTGCTCACCGCCGGCGACGAGACGGGCGACGCGCGACGCGCGATCGTGGAACTCGATCAGGCCGCCCGGGCGGAACTTGCCGAGATGACCCGCACACCCGGACTGGCGGACGGCACGACGAACTTCTCGGGCTTGATGGAACTGGTCGATCCGACCAATCCCGAGGATGCCTCGGACCTTTTCAACCAGCCCGGCTACATGGCGAGCATGGGCCAGGACCTCATGGGCGATCCGGATGACGAGCCGGCCGAGTCGCGGGATCCGATGGCGGCGCAACGCCGCATGCTCGAAGTGCCCGCCATCGATCGACGGACCATCGACGCCATCCGCGATCGGCTTGGCATTGCGGCGGAGCAGCGCGCGGTGTGGGAGGCCCTGGTCGATGACCTGATCGACGACTGCCAGGCGATCGCGGCGACCCATCAGGTCGATCCAACCGGCATGCAGGACCCCCGTGCCGGCATCGAGGCTCTGCGGAAGCTGCGCGATCACCGCGCCGCCCTGGCAGCGCGCGAGACACAATGGTTCGATGACCTGCAGACTGGCATTGCCGGCCTGGATCCGAAGGCGGTGAGCGATGAGCGGAGCCGCCGCGATCTGCAGCGGCTGCAGCGGACCAGCGGCTGGATCCTGCTCTCGCTGAAGATGACCGGCAACAACCGCTGGATGGATGTCGATCTGGACTCCATGACCGAGTCTCTGACGCCCCAGGAGCGGGCCCTGATCGCCGGGCCGCTCGCCGCCTGGCGAGCCCAGAAGACCCGGGAGATCGGCGACCTGGTCAACGCCTCCGACGAGATGATGAACCGTCTCGGCAAGCTCTGGGAGAACGCCAAGATCGATGACCTTCCGATGGAAGACATGATGAGGATCCAGGGCGAGTGGATGGAGCGGTGCCGGACGATCTGCCGCCGCGCCGAGGCGGCCCAGACGGGCGACATCGCCACCATGGCGGCCGCCCTGCCCGAAGCCGCGGGCCGACGTCTGCAACGTGCGGCACGACGGATGCTTTACCCCGAGGTGCATCGACCGCAGGAGCGGATCGACCGGATGGTGGAGACCGCGATCACCCTGCCGGATCTCTCTCCGGAGCAGCTCACCGCCCTCGGCGAGCAGGCGGATGCATACCGCCTGGCCTCGGACGCGATCGCCGAGCGCATGATCGCGGCGCTGGAAACGGCCGACGCGGCCCGCGCGGACATGATGCAGTCCATGCAGACCATGCAGGAGGCGGGTGGACAGCAGGCCATGATGGCCCGGGCCGCAGCCATGCAGACCACCCAACTGGCGAGCAGCGACCTGGCCTTTGACCGTGCCGAACTCGACGCCCGCACGCGGCGCCGGTTCAAGGCGCTGCTCACGCCGGAGCAGGCGGTGGCGGCCGGGCTGGACTAGCCTTGGGCCCATGCCCAGGCCGGATCTCCTCGAGTTCTTCGACGCCCCCGCCGACACGCCCTTCGTGATCGAGCATGTCAGCGAGGAGTTCACCAGCGTCTGTCCCAAGACCGGGCATCCCGATTTTGGTCATGTCACGCTGCGCTACGTGCCCGCGGCCGTGTGCGTGGAGCTGAAGAGCCTGAAGCTGTACTACCAGAGTTTCCGCAACGAGGGCATCTTCTACGAGGCGGTGACCAACCGCATCCGGGATGATCTGGCGCAGGCCATGAGCCCCCGATGGTTGCAGATCATCACCGACTGGAAGGGTCGCGGCGGCATCCGGAGCCGAATCATCGCCACGCACGGATCCGTGCCCGAGGCGTGGGTTCGCGGTTGAACCGGGGTCGCGCCGCATGATCGACCTGGCCTTCATGACCGCGGCGCTTCCGGGCGAGAGCATGCTGCACACGCTGGGTCCGATGGCGCTGCGGCTGGGTGGCGGCTACGGCGTGCGCTGGTACGGCATCAGCTACGCGGCGGGCTTCGTGGTGGCGTGGCTGATCCTGCGCTGGATGAGCCGGACGCATCGCACGCCGCTGACCGAGGCGCAGGTGGGCGACTTCCTGACCTGGCTGATCGGTGGCGTGCTGGTGGGAGGGCGCGTAGGCCACGTGCTCTTCTACGACCCGCACCTGCTGTGGACCTTCACCGGCGAGTTCCCGTTCTGGGGGCTGCTGTTCATCCACAAGGGCGGCATGAGCAGCCACGGAGGCATTCTGGGCGTGCTGCTCGTGTGCTGGCTGTTCGCACGACGGAACGCAGTGCCCGCCGGGCACCCGATGGACTTGGCGTGCTTTGCCGCATGTCCGGGGCTCGGACTGGGTCGGCTGGCCAACTGGGTGAACGGCGAGCTCTGGGGCAAGCCCTTGCCCGAAGGCATGCAGACCAGTCCTCCGTGGTGGAGCGTGAAGTACCCCGAGCAGATGCTGCAGCCGGGCTTTGGCCACAACGCCGAACTGTCGACGATCGCGGCCGAGGTGGCCCCCACCAGCGAGGCGGTGATGCGGGGCCTGCAGGTGGCGCCGATCCCGGTGCGCGAGGGGGTGCAGCACGGGGTGCCGGCCGACGTGCTCTATGCCGCGTGCTATGGCGGAGACGCGGCAGTGCAGGCAAAGGTGATGCCGCTGCTGACGGCCTTCTGGCCCAACAACTTCGCGCAGGCACTCACCGATGGCGTGGTGCTGTTCGCGGCGCTGGCGCTGGTGTGGTGGAAGCCGCGCAAGCCCGGGGTGATCACCGGGTGCTTCTTCGCCTTCTACGGCCTGCTGCGGATGGGCACCGAGCAGCTGCGCGAACCGGACGCCGGCGTGTTCCGCATGGGATCACTCACGCTGCCCATGCTGCTGAGCCTGGGCATGGTGGTGGGTGGCGCGGCGGGCGCGTGGTGGTGTGGAAGGCGGAATCTGGCCAGGCTTGGCGGGTGGGTGCGGGCCTGACACGCCTCACCCTGCGTCGGCGTACACCGGCACCGCGTCGGCCCATTCCTTCGCCCACAGTCGGAAGCCGCCCTCGAAGGCGTTGGCGTTGTCGCCGGCCCGGCAGTGCGCAGGCATGGTCTTGAGGTTCTTCACGTTGCCGCCGCCGATCACGATCTCGTCGGGCAGCAGCGCATCGAACAGGATGCCGCACACGCGCTCCACGTGCCCGCGCCACCGCTTCTTGCCCAGGCGCTTCAGGCCTCGCAGCCCCACGTAGTCCTCGAAGGTGCGGTCCTTTCGGTAGGGCATGTGGGCCAGTTCCGTGGGCACCACGTGGTGATCCACGATCAGGCACGATCCCAGTCCGGTGCCCAGCCCCAGAAAGAGCATGCGACCGCCGTTGTAGCTGCCCACGGCCTGCATGGCGGCGTCGTTGATCAGCTTGGCGGGCACGCCAAAGTCGTCGTCGTAGTCGAAGTCGACCCAGCCCGGCCCCAGATTCACGGGATTCCGCAGCGGGCGGTTGTTGCGGATGGGCGCCGGAAGGCCGATCGACACCGCGTCGAACTTCCAGCCCTCGGCCAGCCGCTTCACGCCCGCCACCATCTGCTGCGGCGTGAGGGTGGGACCGCTCTCGAATTCCCGCTTCTGCGGGTCGCCAGGCACGCGGATCTTCACGTGCGTGCCGCCGATGTCGATGGCCAGAACGCTCTTCATGCCGGTCAGCGTACCGAGGCCCGCGCAGGCACCAGCCAGGCGCGGCGAAAGAGATGCTCCTGCACGTGGCCCAGCGCCATGGCCCGCAACTGCTCGGGGGTGTGGCGACTGGTGAGCTCGATGCGGCTGCCGATGGCACCGCGCGGCTCAGGAGCCTCCAGCGGCAGTTCCACCACCATCAGGTCGTTCGGGCCCACCCGGTCCGCCGGCGGCTCGGCGCCCTGTGGAAAGCCCTGCACCACGGCGCCGGGCAGCAGGAACCGCTCCAGTTCCGCCGTGCTGCGAAAGTTCTCCGGCACCCACACCACGCGGCCTCGCGCCGCGTGCACGGCCGCTTCGCCGAACACGCCCAGCGGCGCATTGAACACCGCCAGGAACGAGCTGAGCGACAGGAACACGCCCAGGGCCACCGGTGCCGTCATTGGAACGCTCCATCGCCGCCGGAAACACGCCGTCACCGCCACACCCAGGCACGCCGCCAGCAGCGGCCAGTGCCACCACGCGAAGGCCCCGACGCCGACCTGGCGCGCCAACTGCACGCTCACCCAGCCGATGCCCGCGATCACCACCGCCCCGACGGACAACGCGATCACGAACGCGTTGCGACCGACATGCTGCCATCGCAGCGCCATCAACACCGCCAGCGCCGGCATGGCCTCGAGCAGGTAGCGCCCGCTCCGCTGGCTCGGGATGCAGAACACCAGGAAGATGGCGAACACCCAGATCCACAGCAAACGCTCGCCCTGTTCGAGGGTGCGGCGTCGCTTCCAGCTCTCCACCATCACGCCGAACAGCGGAAACGCCAGCAACCCCGCGTTGATGAACCATCCGGCCGCAAGCGACCACGCGCTGCTGCCCCCCCAGAGCAGGCCCCGCAACCATGCCAGCGCGCCGCCCTGTCCCATCTTGCCCACATTCTCGCCCAGCACGAACTCGCGCCAGATGGCTCGTGGCTCGGGGTCCAGCGCGAACCACAGGCTGAACATGCCCAGCGACAGCATCGCCACCCACACCAGCCCCGGCAGCGACCGCCGCGCGAACACCCGCACACTCCAGCCGCGCACCTGCATGTGCCACCAGGCCAGGCCGACCCCGATCGGAAGCAGCTGGGCAAAGCTCTTGGTGAGCAGCGCCATGCCCGCCAGCACGCCGATCACGGTGGGAACGAGCAGGCGGCTCTCGAAGGATCGCGGCATCCACCACAGCATCACGAAGAAGCAGCCGAACACCCAGAAGGTCTCCGGCGGATTGGTCAGGAACGGACGCCCGTAGCGATAGGTGCTCAGGAACGCCAGGTAGAACAACGCCGCCAGCACGCCGCGCAGGGCGCTTCGCCCTCCCAGGCGCCAGCCCAGCAACCCGCAGAGCAGGGCCGTGAGCATGGTCCACGCCACGCTCGGCCAGCGCAGGGCCGCCAGTGTCCAGTGGGCTCCCCAGTCGGTGCTCAGCAGCCCCTGCCAGAACAGCAGGGGCGGCTTGGTGTTCCGCATGTCGGCCATCTCGCTCTGCAACGGAAGCCACGCGTGACTGGCGGCGGTGGCGCGCGTGATCTGCATGTAGACCAGCTCGTCGCCGTTGCGAAGGATCTGGATCGATCCCAGCCCGTGCAGGTACGTGCACAACGCCAGCACCGCGCCGCTCAGCAGCATCGGAACCACCAGGCGGGCGTCGTGCAGGCGTGCCTCCTCGGGATCGATGCCCTCGGTGCGCACATGCCGGTAGGTCCACAGGTCGTTCAGCACGAAGTTGACCACGCTGGCGAAACCGATGCCCACCAGATTGGCCAGCAGGTAGGGCATCACGCGCACCAGCAGGTTGGTCAGGGTGACCTGCACCAGGATGCCGGCCCAGTTGGCGGCCGCGTACTGCACGTACTGGTGCACCAGCGGCACCTGCTGCGCGCGCCGCCGGTCCTTCCACGTCCATCGCCGGTTCCAGTGGAAGTTGTTGGTCATGCCCAGCACGATGCCGGTGACCATGGCCAGGTTCAGCCGCAGGGACAGGTCCTCGATTCCCGTGTAGAGGCGCTCCTGGCAGAGCCAGATGGCCAGCTGGTTGATGGCCACGCCGCTCACGCCCACCACGCCGAACTTCAGGAAGCGCTGACGCTGTCGCCACCCCCAGGCGATCACGCGCACCACGGGCTGGAGCGGTGCCGCCACGCGCTACCCCACCAGGTCCTGGGCCACGGGCCGGGCCTGCTTGAGCATCTGCCGCGCCTTGGCCAGCACCTCGTCGGGCTGGATGCGCTTCAGGCACTGGTTGTCGCCGTCACACGGGCTGGTGCGGTGGTTGTACGCGGTCAGGCATGGCGCACACGGCAGCGCCGTGAAGAAGGCATGGGCGTTGGGACTCCAGCTTCGGTAGAGCGTGGGCGTCTCGGGGCCGAAGAGCACGATGGTGTGCAGCGGCGTCATGGCCGCGAACTGCCCCGGGCCGCCGTCATTGGTGATGAGCAGGCTGGCCCGGTGAAACAGCGTCATCAGGTGACGCACGGATCGCGTGGCACCCGCCAGGTCCACCAGGCACGGATCGTTCTCCACCGCCGCTCGCAGCCGCTGGGCCAGCGGTCGGTCGTCGGGCATGCCGATCACCGCCACGGCACAGCCATCAAGCAGCAGGTTGCGCGCCACCGCCGCGTAGTGCTCCAGCGGCCACGCCCGGATGGGCAGCAGGCCGCCGCTCGGATACAGCATCACCAGCGGCTTGCCCACCAGCACCGGATGGTCACGGTGCAGCTGGGTCACCTCGCGATCGATCTCACCCGGCTCCGGCTGGAACACCGGCGGCAGGTAGCCGTCCGAGGCGCGACCGTCCTTGGCGCGGGGCGTGGTGCGGCTGTCCAGCGCATCGGCCAGCGAGACCAGCTGATGCGAGAGATGCCGGTAGGGGTTGTAGGGCACCGGGTCGGTCAGGAAACTGCCGCGATACAGGCCTTCCTGCGTGTGGCGATGAAAGCCCGTGCGCTGCCTGGCCCCCGAAAGGCCGCTCAGGATCGCGCTGATCCGCGCGAAAAGCTCGCAGTCCACCACGGCGTCAAATCGCCGCTCGCGCATGGTTCGGATCGCCGCCCACAGGTCCCGCAGCAGGTCGCCAAGCGACCCGTCGCGGATGGTGATGACATGCTCGGGCCGCACGACCCGCAGCAGGTCGAGCAACTGCCTGTTTCGAGCGAAGCACATCATGTGCACCTCGGCCGCGGGATGGCGCTCGCGCAGCCGACGGAACATCGGCTCCGCCAGCACCAGGCTGCCCATCTCGCTCAGCAGGATCACCAGGATGCGCCGTGGCGGCGGCGAGGGCATCCGACCGCGCCACAGACCCACCATGGCATGCCACGCAGAGAGGGCCGCGCAGAGCGGGATTCCCACCCATCGATCGATCGACTTCTGAAGGCGGACATCCATGGACTCGGGGCATCCGTGCGCCGGCGCATGCTATCGTGCGCGCATGGCGGCGAGCGATTCCCGAGCAGGCAGGCGATGCGCCGCATGAATCCGCTCCAGCAAGCCTCCCGGATCCCCCTGCTGCTTCTCGCCATGGGCCTGGCCGCCGCCTTCGCCAGGATTCCGGCCGCCAAGGAGCCCCGCTTCCTGGTGGCGCCGGCGGTCACCCCGGATGAGCGACCCATGCAGCAGCCGCTGCACCGGGTGCTCGACCTGCCAAGGCCCACCGCCTCGGCCCACGCCAGCTGCCTGCTGCCGATGCCCGGAGGCGACCTGCTGGTGGCATGGTTTGGCGGCACGCGCGAGGGCGCCCGCGACGTGACCATCGAGATGGCGCGCGTGCGCCAGGGCACGGTGGTGGAGCAGTGGACCTCGCTCACGCGCCAGCGCCTGCAGCAACTTGTGCAGCGGTCCATCCGCAAGCTGGGCAATCCCGTGCTGTGGATGGACACGGCCGGCCGCGTGCACATGCACGTGGTCAGCGTGAGCGTGGGCGGCTGGTCGGGCAGCGCCATCAACCAGCTGGTCTCACCGGACGAGGGTCGCACGTGGTCCTCGGGGCGGCGGCTGGTGGTCTCGCCGCTCTTCAACCTGAGCACGCTGGTTCGCAACCAGCCGCTCGTGATGCAGGACGGCACCATCGGGCTTCCCGCCTACCACGAATTCGTGAACAAGTGGGGCCTCTGGCTTCGGCTGGAGAGCGAGGGCCGCGTGATCGACTCGGTCCGCATGCAGAAGTACGAGGGCGGACGCCTTCAGCCTGCCGTGGCGGCCACCAGCCCGACCGAGGCCACGGCCGTGCTCCGATCCGCCTCTCGGCATGCACGGCGCGTGCAGCGCAACGCCACGCGCGATGGCGGACGAACGTGGCCCCAGCGGTCGTCGCTGGACGTGCCCAATCCCGATGCGGCCGTGAGCATGATCCGCCTGGAGGATGGTTCGCTGCTGATGGCGGCCAATCCGCTGGAGAGCGGGCGGCACCGCCTGGAACTGCTGCACTCGCTCGACGCAGGCGAGACCTGGGCGAGGCTGCGCGTGATCGAGGCGAGCGACGCCACCACCGACGAGTTCTCGTATCCGTTCCTGGCCCAGGATCTGGCCGGTGACATTCATCTCTCCTACACGCTGCTGCGGCAGGGCATCCGCCTGCACACCTTCAACGCAGGGTGGCTCTGGGGCGAGGGGTCGCCATGAGCGTGCAGGCCATCTACGGCCTGCTGGCCCAGGGGCTGATCGCGCTGGCGGCATGGCAGGCCATTCGGGTGTGGCGCACGGGCCGGCTTGCGTCGCCCGGGCCGCTGGCGTTGCTGCTGCCGGCGGCGGTGCTGCTGGTGCCGGTGGGCGAGGTGCCGATCGCGAGCCATCTTCGCGGCATCTGGGGTGATCCCAGCGTGGTCACGGCATCCCTGCTTGTCGCGTTCGTGTTCCGGCCACGCTGGCTGCCGCCCATGCCGGGCCGCGACCTTCGCATCCTGATCACGCTGCTGGTCACCCTGCCGCTCTACCTGCCTCTGTTCCTCGAGATCCCCATGAGCACCTGGGATCTGCATGGGCTGGGATGGCAGCCCTTCACGCTGCTGGTTGGGGTGGCGATGTCCGCGATCCTGCTGCGCCGCCGCCGTAGCGACGCGTGGACCGTGATCGTGGCCGTGGCCCTGCTGGCATACGGCGCCGATCTGATGGAGTCCGACAACCTCTGGGACTACCTGGTGGATCCGCCGCTGCTGCTGGCGATGGCGTTCCTGGGCTTCACCGGGATCTGCACCTCGCTCCAGCGGTAGCGCATCGGGATCGACGGGCCGTTGTAGTTGAGAGCGCGCGGATCGCCAGCGGCCACCCACTGGTCCTGGCTGGCCAGCGCCTGCTGCAGCTTCTCCAGGCCCTGGTTGACGCGGTTGAGACCGTATCCGCCCGTGAGACCGATCGAGATCACCGTCATCTGCGGCAGATCCTCCACTTGCACGCCGGGTTCCGCCTGGCCGGTGGGGCCCTGGTCGGTTCGGCGGTACAGGAAGCTCATGGTCCACGCGCCCTGGCGGTCGGTGAGCCGGCCCTGCTCGTCCATCATGCCGCGATAGTCCATCTCCACCGGGCTGGTCATCTCGATGTCGCGGTTCTGGATGTGACGGAAGAGCGGCCAGAATCCGCGGTTCATGCCCAGACTGGTGGTGCCCTCGCTTCGGAACTCGGCACGGCGCACCACGGGATAGGTCTTGATCTCCACGCACTGAGGCGGCGTGGGGGGCGGATAGCCCACCGGCAATGGCGCCTCGATCTCGCAGTCGCCCGCGAACCAGTTGTCGCCTTCCTGCACGGGTGCGGGTGCGTCACCCAGCAGGCGCACCGTGGTGCCCGCCGCGGGCGCTCGCAACGGCCAGGTGGTGCCGGCGGACGCGGATGGGACCTGCGGCGCGGGCTCCGGGCCACCGGTCATGGCACAGCCGCCGAGCACGAAGAGCGTCATGCCGAGCAGGCGTCGGAACGGTCGGGCGATCATGGGCATGCGAAGGGCTTCGCCACGCCTGCAGGGGTGGATGCTTTGAGGCAGAATGGGATCCCATGAAGCCCCAGAACACCCGCCGTGAACACGGAATCAAGCCTGAATTCCGCCTCTGGAACGTGTGCCGGCCTCTCCCGGCCCTCACGCTTTCGGCGGCATGCCTGACCGGCTGTGCGAGCGAGCCCGACATCGGCGGCGGCAACTGGTTCGTGGGACACACCCGGCTCGAAGGCGACGCAGCCATGTTCGGGCCTGCGGGCCAGACCGCGCTGTGGTGGCAGCTGCCCGAAGGCACCACCGACTGGATCTGGCGCGTGAGCACCACCCGCGAGACGCGCGAGTGGGTGGTGGAGCATCGCTATGCCGATGCCAACGACGATCCAGCGCAGGGCCAGGTCTGGTGGATGGGAGACAGCACCGGAAGCTGGAGCGGCACCATCACGCCGGGCGATGTGCGTGTGGGGCGAGGTGGCGGCTACGAGCCGTCGATGGTGGGATCCGGGCCCGGCGAGGACACGCCACCCTTCGAGGTGTTCACCATCGCGGGCGTGCCGGCCAGCGGCAATGGGCACATCGAGGGCAACGGCGAGCTGGTCAGCGACGAGCTCTTCGTGACCCTGAAGTGGATCAAGGCCGACGGAACCGTGGGCGCACTGCTCAAGATGGAGGCGCTGGGCCAGAACGAGCAGGAGTATCTGCAGGCGCTGCAGAAGATGGGCGTGCCGCCGCCGCCCGCGGTGCAGCCCGTGCGCTGAGGCGCGTTCACGACGGAGTTCCGCGGTACCCTTCGCGCCCGTGGCACGCAGCGCTTCCGCATCGACGCCGGTCTGGGACTACGCCCCCGCTCCCGAGAGCTTCCGGCCCGAGATCGCCGAGCAGCACGGGCTGTTCATCGACGGCACCTTCGTGAAGCCGAAGTCCGGCAAGTTCATGAAGGTCATCAACCCCGCCACCGAGGAGACGCTCTCCCGCGTGGCCGAGGCCGGCAAGGCCGACGTGGCCGCGGCGGTGGCGGCGGCGACCAAGGCCCAGCGCAAGTGGTCGCGCCTGCCCGGCAAGGAGCGGGCCAAGTACCTGTTCCGCATCGCGCGCCGCATGCAGGAGCGCGCCCGCGAGCTGTCGGTGCTCGAGACGCTCAACAACGGCAAGCCCATCCGCGAGAGCCGCGACGGCGACGTACCCGAGAGCGCCAAGCACTTCTTCCATCACGCGGGCTGGTGCGACAAGCTGCAGTACGCCATGCCAGGCGGCGGCGAGCCGAGGCCTGTGGGCGTGTGCGGACAGATCATTCCGTGGAACTTCCCGCTCATGATGGCCGCGTGGAAACTGGCGCCGGCGCTCGCCTGCGGCAACACCTGCGTGCTCAAGCCTGCCGAGACCACGCCGCTGACAGCGCTTCGGCTGGCGGAGATCCTGCAGGAAGTCGACCTGCCGCCGGGCGTGGTGAACATCGTCACGGGCGGCCCGGAGACCGGCAAGCTGGTGGCGGGCCATGCGGGCTTCCACAAGGTGGCCTTCACCGGCAGCACCGAGGTGGGCAAGGCCATCGTGAAGGCGTGCGCGGCACGCCCTGTGCGGCTGACCATGGAACTGGGCGGCAAGGGCGCGCACATCGTGTTCGCCGATGCGGCCATGGACCAGGCGGTGGAAGGCGCCGTGCAGGGCATCTTCTACAACCAGGGTCAGGTGTGCTGCGCGGGGAGCCGACTGCTGGTGGAGGAAAGCGTGGCCGAGGAATTCCGGGCCAAGCTGCTGCAGCGCATGTCCAGCCTGCGCGTGGGCGACCCCATGGACAAGAACACCGACGTGGGCGCCATCAACAGCGCCAGCCAGCGCAATCGTATCCGGGGCTACGTGCAGGTCGCCCGCAAGGAGGGTGCCGAGGTGCTCGAGAGCGGCTGCGGCACGCTGCCCACGAAGGGCTTCTGGTGCCGGCCCACCGCGCTGGCGGGCGTGCAGCCCAGCCACACCGTGGCGCGCGAGGAGATCTTCGGCCCCGTGGTGGCGCTCATGACCTTCCGCACCGTCGATGAGGCGGTCGCGCGGGCCAACGACAGCGCGTACGGCCTGAGCGCCGGCATCTGGACCGAGAAGAGCGCCAAGATGTTCGACGTGGCTCGTCGGCTGCGTGCGGGCGTGGTGTGGTGCAACGGCTTCAACCTGTTCGACGCGGCAAGCCCCTTCGGCGGCGTGAAGGAGAGCGGCTTCGGACGCGAGGGCGGCCGCCACGGCCTGCTGGAATACCTGGCGCACTGAGCGCGGCAAGGAACCACCCATGAGCCAGGCCTCCAACGACCGCGTGACCGTGCTGAAGACCCACAAGCTGTTCATCAAGGGGGCGTACCCGCGCGGCGAGAGCGGACGCACGCACGCCCTGCGCGATGCCGACGGCGGCCTGTTGGGCCACCTGTGCACCGCCAGTCGCAAGGACCTGCGCGAGGCGGTCGAGGCTGCGCGCGGCGCGCTGAGCGGCTGGAGTTCGGCCACTCCCTACCTGCGCGGGCAGATCCTGCACCGGCTGGCGGAAATGCTCGAAGGCCGCGCGGCGGAGATCGCCTCGGCCATCCGCGAGACGACCGGTCGCAGCGCGAAGAAGGCGCAGGCCGAGGTGGCCGCAGGCATCGATCGCGTGATCTGCTTCGCGGGCTGGAGCGACAAGATCACCAGCCTGCTGGGCAACCAGAATCCGGTGGCGCAGCCCTTTCACAACTTCACCTGCCCAGAGCCGGTGGGCGTGATCGGCGTGATCGCGCCGGAGCAGTCGCCCTTTCTGGGCTTCCTGAGCCTGTGGTTGCCGGCGGTGTGCGCGGGCAACACGGTGGTGTGCATGGCCAGCGAGCACCTGCCGCTGGCCGCCCTGCTCGTGGCCGAGAGCATGCCCAACAGCGACATTCCCGCTGGCGTTTTCAACCTGCTCACTGGCACGCGCAAGGAGCTGCTGCCCGCGTTTGCGGCGCACCGCGACATCGATGGCTTGGTGGCAAGCGCCGACGAGAAGGAGGCCACAGACCTTCGCGAGGCCGGCGCCGACAACCTGAAGCGGGTGCGCGTGGTCACCTCCGCCACGGACTTCGTCGGCACGCATGCATGGGAAGGCCCTGACGCCTTCCGTGGCGCCGTGGAGTACAAGACGGTCTGGCATCCGATGAGCGCGGAGTGAGGGGGGTGGTTGCTCCGCGCCGCCCCGCCTGACCACCTCACCCCCGCAG
>JBJOGW010000092.1:0-27632 GCA_046048055.1 Planctomycetota bacterium | reverse complement strand
AGATCCAGTCCCGTTCCCTCACGTGCGGCACGCTGCAGGGGCGGCAGGGCCGATGCCCAGCCGGTGACCAGGTGAAAGCCGAAGTGCACCAGCCACACCGACATGGCCAGCGGCCAGAGATCCAGCACCAGCCGCGCCAGGCGTTCCGCGACTGGTTCGTCACGCAGCTTGCGGCCCACGGCAGCCGCCAGCACCACCGGCAAGGCCACCGTGACCATGGCCAGAAGGGTGAGCCAAGCCACGGCCCACGGCCGGCCCCAGCTCGCCAGGAACCCCCGGCTCCAGTCCACCACCGGCTCGGTCATCAGCAGTGCATGCACGATGCCGCCGGCACCCAGCACCAGCAGCAGCGCCGCCAGGTCCGTTCGCTCGGCCCAGCGGCCGATCGCGGCGCGAGTGCCTTCCCAGGCGATCTCGCGAAACGGCGTCGTCACGCTCACCGCCGCGTTGTCGTGCGGGCAGGCCGTCACGCAGTCCATGCACCACGTGCACTCCATGTTTCCCACCTTGCGAGGCAGGAACAGTCCCGTGCCACAGCCGGGTCCGGCCGGCCCGCCGCGAATGCAGTCCTGGGTCGTGCAACGGGCGCAGACCTGCGCATCGCGAATCGTCACCTCGCCCGGAGCCGCCATGCCCATGGCCATGTTCCACTGCCCCACCGGGCAGAGCCACTGGCAGAAGGACGAGCCCTGGAACATCAGGTCCGTGACTGTGGCGGCCAGCACCAGGCCCACGATCAACCATGCGGTCAGTAGCGGACTGTCCCACCAGGCGAGGCTCTCGTAGGCCACCAGCCAGGCCAGCACCAGGGACGCCACCAGCCACTTTCCGCGCCAACGAGCCGGCCACTTCCACCGTGGTCGCCACCATCTCCGCAGCAGCGTGCGCGGCGCGATCAGCGGACAGCCCATGCAGGCGAGGTTGCCCACCAGCAGCACGGCCACCGCGGCCAGTCCCCGGCCATGGGTCCACGGCCATGTCCCGGCGATGTTGGTGGCGGCGTGATCGGGACCCAGGAAGCCGTCCAGCACCACCAGGGCGGCCACGCCCAGCATGACAAGCCGCAGCGCCAACCGTGCTTCGGCACTGCGAACGAACCGGCCCAACACCGGCACGCGTGCCGCATCCCACCCGCGCCGCGGCGAGCGGTGCGTTCCAAGCACCGGCAGCGACACCACGCGTGCAGATCTGGGCACGGCCAACGCTCGCACCAGAATCACCACGGCCGGCACCAGGTAGAGCAACGAGCCCGGCAGCCACATGATCACCGCCGCACGCTGCTGATCCGTGAGCGCCGGCACGCCCAGCGCCGGAGCCGTCTCGAGGTAGGTGGGATAGATCGCGTCACCAGCAAACGCCAGCACCGCCGCCACCAGCGTGTTGGCCACATCGGCGCTCAGCAGGTAGATGGCCATGGTCCACCGGGGCCAGCTCCCCTTCGATGGCCATGGCTGCACCACGGGCCACCAGAAGAGAACACCCGTCCAGAGAAAGCAGGCGTGCTCGAGGGCGTGCGCCCACGGCGAACGCAGGGCCCACTCGTAGGCCCCAGGCACGTGCCAGGCCCACGTGGCGCCCACGGCCAGGGGCCACGCCACCATCGGGTGCACCAGGCGAGCGGCCACCCGCCGCAACGGCGGCCACGCCAGCAACGGGCCGAACAGCCCGCGGGACATCCACCTGGGCATGCCGGCCACCAGCGGCGCCATCGGCCAGGCCAGCAGCAGCAGCGGCGGCACCACCATGGCGATCAGCAGGTGCTGCACCATGTGGGCCGACAGCAGCCACTGACCCCAGGCATCCAGGGGTGACCAGAGCGCCACGGCCAGCACGCACAGGCCGGTCGGCATGCAGGTCCAGCGGGCCCAGCTCCACCGGCTCGCTCCGCCGCCACGCAGTCTTCGCCATCCACGCCAGTGCACCACGGTCACCGCAGCCATGGCCACCATGCCCAGCACCGGCACGGACCAACCGGTCCACAGCCAGTCCGCGTCCAATCCCGATTGGGCCATCACCTTCGCGCGGGCGCCAGGGCCTGCGGAGCCAGATCCGGGGTGGCGGCACGCTCAAGGGCACCCGGAATGCGTGCCGCGGGTTCGCCATCCACGCGGCAGGACTGCAGGAATGCAGCCAACGCCACCGTCTCGGCGCTCGAGAGCGTCTTGCCGTAGGCCGGCATGTTCCCGCCACCCTGCTGCACCTGACGCACCAGCTGGTCCCAGCTCAGGCGACCGCCCACGTCCGTCAGGTCAGGCCCTCGCATGCCGCCTTCGCCATCCAGGGCGTGGCAGTTGCGGCACTGCTGATACTGCAGCACCAGGGCGCCCTGCATCTGCAGGGGCGTGAGCCGCTGCACCATGTGCACCGGCGTGGGCACGCTGGTCCACGCGTTCATCACCGGGCTCCACGGGCTGGACACGCCAAGCCAGGTCAGCGTGGCGATCGCGGAGCCGATCACCAGCACGCTGATCACCGCGATGGGGCGGCGCGTCGGCGCTCGTTCGCCGCGATTGCTGATCAGCGGAACCGCAAGCAGGCCCAGCACGATCACTGGGCCGCCGGCCAGCAGCAGGAAGGTCTCGATCTGAGGGGGCAGCAGTGCCAGCGCCGAGAAGATCCACAGGAAGGCCCCATCCGGGCGAGGATTGGCATTGATCAGCGTCGGGTCGGGTCGCCCACCGGGACCGAACGGGCCGTAGAGGGCCGCGAGCCCCACCACCACGATCAGGGCCAGGCCGCAGAACACCATGTCGCGCTGGGCGGCGTCGGGCCAGAACGGCACGCCCGTGCGATGTGTCCGCTCCTCGTAAGCCTTGCGATAGGTGGCGGGATCGACCACCTCGCCGGGCTTGGGCATCTCGCTGATGCCATTCTTCAGGATCAGGGCCAGATGCAGCCCAACCAGCGCAATGGTGAGCCCGGGCAGCACGAAGACGTGCAGGGCAAAGAAGCGGCTGAGCGTGGCCCCGCCGATGTACGGACCGCCCAGCAGGATGTTGCGGGCCTGGTTGCCCAGAAACGGAATGCGATCGGTGATGCTGGCACCGATGCCCAGGCCCCAGTACGCGTCCTGGTCCCAGCGCATGATCTGACCGGTGAAGGCCAGGGCCAGCGTGCAGAAGAGCAGCAGCACCCCCACCATCCACGTGAGTTCGCGCGGGTACTTGAAGGCTCCGTGCAGGAACACCTGCAGCATGTGCACCAGCACCATCACGATCATGGCATTGCTGCTCCAGCCATGGATCGCGCGAAGCATCCAGCCCATGGGAACCTGCGTGTCGATGTAGATCAGGCTCTGATAGGCGTCCGCGGCGCTGGGCGCGTAGAGCGTGGCCAGCAGGATGCCGCTCACCACCTGGATGCCGAAGAACATCATCGTGGCGCTGCCGAACACGTACCACCACTTGGCGTTCCGCGGAACGCGGTGGGTCATGATCGGCGCCACGAACGAGATGGCGCCCGAGCGGTCCTCGGTCCAGCCCACGATGGATCGCATCCAGCGGATCATCAGGCGCTCTCCTCAAGGCCCGGAAGGCGACCGGCCTCGATCCACAGCCTTCCGTCCGCCACCTTCCACCGGTACTCGAAGAGTCCCCGTGGCGGCGGACCGCTGGCGCGGCTTCCGTCCTCGTAGTACACGCCACCATGACAGGGGCACATGAAGAGGCGGCTCTGCTGGAACCACTTCACCGGGCAGCCAAGGTGGGCGCAGTTCACCGCGAACACCTGGAACGTGCCCTCCCCCATGCTGCGTACCCAGGCAGCCGCCGAGGCGGTCTCGCCGTCGTTGGGATTGCCATGCGGCAACTGGAACTTGGCCAGACGGGTCTCGCCCTGCGGCCAGTCGGCAACCGGCCCCAGGTCCACCCAGGTGTCGCCATCACGCCGGAAGCCCGGCGCCACCAGCGATCCCACCAGCGGAATGGCGGCCAACGCCCCACCCACCGTCATCAGTCCCGCGCCCAGCTTGAACAGGGCGCCTCGTCGAGACTCGCCTCCGCCACAGCTGCCCTGGCATCCGGTGCATCCTTCGCTCATGGATCCCTCCTTCCGAACTGCGGCCGCTTGCCCGACAGGAACGCGACCACTTGGGCCACCTCGCCGGCGTCCAGTCGGCGATCCGCGGGCTGGCCGGGGTAGGGACCGTTGCAGGAGCCGCCCAGGTCCGCGCGGCCAAAGAGCACGGCGCTCCGCAGCCCCTGGTCGCTGACCAGACGCAGGTAGTTGGGGTCCGTCACGCTGCCGTGGCCACCGGGCTGCAACCCGTCCGGCGCTCCGTGGCACCCCTGACAGAAGGTGGCGTAGACCGCCGCACCTGCCGCCGCATCGCCCAGCGGAGCCGACCATGGCAGGGCGCCTCGGCGGCCGTCCTTGCCCCAGGTCTCCACCATGCCGGTCACCAGCATGCGCACCTGATCGGGCGAGAGCGAGCCTCCTCGCTCGGAGCCCAGGGCGGGCATGAGCGTGCCCTGACCCTCGCGCACCACGCGTTCCAGCTCGGCCTGTGGCACGGTGTTCAGGTAGGCGGCGTCCCGCATGGGCCGGGCGGCGCCAAGCGTTCCATCGGCGCCGTGGCACCCGGCGCAGTGGTCGGCATAGAGGCCGGTCCAGGTCGTGGCTCGGTTCGCCACGGTCGCCGCCGGCTGCTCCAGCGGCACGTCGCCGCATCCGGCCACCAACACTGGCCACATCACCCATGACGCACGCACGTTCACGCTCCACCTCCATGCCGCTCCACGTCCAGGCGGTCGGCAATGGGAAGACCGGTCATGGTGTCGATGCGGCGGCTGCGGCTCACCACCAGCCCGCACACCACGCCGAATGCCACCTGGCTGGCGAAGAACCAGCTCCACTCCACATACCGCTCCAGCGCCGGGTTCACGATGCCGATGGTGGCGTAGAGCAGCCCCGTCCAAAGCGCGGGGCTGATCACGCCGCCAAGCAGCAGGGGACGACGCGGCATCATGGGCAGGCTCACCGTGAACAGCAGTCCCACGAAGACGCACGCCACCGCGTGGATGATCACCGCCACCGCGAACACGCCGCCCTGGAAGGCCTTGAGTTGCTCCGCGCTCTCGGCGGACACCGATGGAAGGAACACGCCGGCGAGCAGGTTGATCGGCATCCACACGCTGCCATGCCTCGCCAGCCCCCATGCCACCGCGGCCGCGGCCATGGCCACGCCGCCGGCCAGTCCACCGCGAATGCCCGCGCGGTAAGGGTGCATGGTTCCCGGCAGGGCCGGACGGGCCTGCTCACGCCTTCGCTCCAGCGCCGGTGCCGGCAAGGGCACCTCCGCACCTTGGGGCAGGGCCTCCACCGCCTCCTCAGGGAAGCAGGCCCGCGCCCACGCCACGAATCCGGCTGCCGCGCTCACCAGCCCCACCACGCTCACCAGCCAGTTGGTCACCAGCCCCGCAAACATCATCGTCACGCCGAAGCCAGCCCACAGCGGACCTGAGGTCGGCAGCGGGACGCCTCGAGCGTAGGGAACGGATGCGCGGTCGTGCTCGGGAGTCATGGCCGCAACCCCACGATGTAGACGGTCGTGAACACGAACACCCACACCACGTCCACGAAGTGCCAATACCAGCTGACCAACTCAAAGCGCAGGGTGTCGCGAGCCGGCCGCAAACGGCCCATCACGCCCAGCACCCAGATGGTGGAGAGCGCCAGCAACCCCACCACCACGTGAAAGGCGTGGAATCCCACCAGGCTGTAGAAGGTGGTGCCGAACAGGTTGGTGCGAATGGTCAGGCCGTGCTCCCAGATCAGCCCGCGCCACTCCACCCAGGTGCCCCAGACGAACCACGCGCCCAGCACGATGGTCAGCCCCAGCCAGAGCCGCATCGCCGCCAGGTTGCCCCGCCCCAGTGCCTTCACCGCCGCGATCACCGTGCACGAGCTGGCGATCAGCGCCGCGCTGTTCACCAGCACCGGCCTCACTTCCAGCACGTCGCGCGGCCAGGGTCCCACGGCACCCTTTCCGATGTAGAAAAGGTAGGCGATGATGAACCCCGCAAAGAAGAAGCTCTCCATCGCGATCAGGCAGGCCATGCCCACCTTGCCTCGCCCGGGACGCCACGTCTCCGCAGGGGCCGCCGTGACCAGACTCATGACTGCTCCTCGTCGGGGTCGTGCGGATTCTTGCGATCCCAGAGTGGCCGTGCACTGGTCACGGTGGGAAGACGGTCAAAGTTCCACTCGGGGGGCGGACTGCTGGTGGCCCACTCCAGGGTCCAGGCATCCCACGGATCGTCACCCGCCACACGCCCCTTGCCCAGGCTGCGGATCATGTTCCAGACGATCAGGGCCACGCCCAGGATCTGGATCGGCACCCCCAGCGTGGTGATCAGGTTCCAGATCTCCCAGCCGCGATCCGGCTGGTAGGTGTAGATGCGACGGGGCATCCCCAGCAGCCCGCTGAAGTGCATGGGCAGGAACACCACGTTGAAGCCGACGAGCAGGATCCAGAAGGCCCACTTGCCCAGCCGCTCATCCATCATCCGTCCCGTGGCCTTGGGGTACCAGTAGAAGATCGCCGCGAAGATCCCGAACACCGTGCCTCCGAACAGCACGTAATGAAAGTGCCCCACCACGAAGTAGCTGTCGCTGAGCTGCGTGGTGAACGGCACCACCGCCAGCATGATCCCGGTCAACCCACCGATCAGGAACATGGCCAGGAATCCGGTGCAGAAGAGCATCGGCGTCTCGAAGCGGATGCGGCCACCCCACATGGTGCCAAGCCAGTTGAAGATCTTGATGCCGGTGGGCACGCTGATCAGGAAGGTGCTGGCGGCGAAGAGCGCGTTCATCCACGGCGGCAGTCCCACCACGAACATGTGGTGCACCCACACGCCCAGCGAGATGAACGCGATCGCCACCGTGGCGGCCACCATGAGCGGGTAGCCAAAGATCACCTTGCGGCTGAACACGGGCACGATCTCGCTCAGGAACCCGAAGGCGGGCAGGATCAGGATGTACACCTCGGGATGCCCGAAGAACCAGAACAGGTGCTGCCAGAGCACCGAACTTCCCTCCTGCTGCGGGTCGAAGAAGTGGGCCCCGAGCGTGCGGTCCAGCAGCAGCATCACCTGTGCGGCGGTCAGCACCGGAATCGCCGTGATCACGAGCACCGCCACCACCAGCATCATCCACGCCATCAGCGGCAACCGCATCAGCGTCATGCCGGGACACCGCATGCACAGGATGGTGGCCAGAAAGTTGATCGCCGTGGTCATGCTTCCGAAACCGCTCACCATGATGCCCAGGATCCAGTAGTCGGTGCTGTTGCCGCGGCTGAAGGTCTTGCTGGTCAGCGGCGAGTAGGCGAACCAGCCCACGTCGGGCGCGCCGCCCGCGCCGTAGAGACCATCGCCCCCCAGCCAGCTGAAGTAGAGCAGCGCACCGCCGAACAGGAACAGCCAGAATCCGAAGGCGTTCAGCCTCGGGAACGCCATGTCCCGGGCCCCGATCATGAGCGGAATCAGGAAGTTGCCGAACCCGAGCAGCACCGGCATGCCCACCAGGAACACCATGGTGGTGCCGTGCATGGTGAACATCTGGTTGAAGCCCTGAGGCGTCAGGAAGTCGTTCAGCGGGCGGATCAGCTGCATCCGCATCGCCGTGGCCTCCAACCCGGCCACCACGAAGAAGACCAGGCCGCTGAGGATGTACATGATCCCCAGCCTCTTGTGATCGACCGTGATCGCCCACCCGTGCAGGCGCTCCATCAGCCCCTGTCGGGCGGTGCTCTCGGGATGGGCGTGAAGCGTGCTCATGGTGTCATCGCAGGGTCATCAGGTAATCGGTCACCGCGTCCAGTTCCGCCGGGGAAAGCTTCAGGCTGGGCATGTTGCAGCCCGGCTTGATCACCTGCGGATCATCGATCCAGGCACGCAGGTTCTCCCGCGTCAACGGCAGCATGCCCGAGGCGATGGTGTCGCGACTCATCAGGTGGGTCAGGTCCGGCGCAAACGCGCCCACCGACAGGCCTCGCACCGCATGGCAGCTGGCGCACGCCAGTTCCTGGAACAGGTCGCGCCCCGATGCCACGGTCACGTCCTCGACCGGCGGCGTGCCCTGAGACGCCATCCATGACTCGAACGCGGCCTGCGGCTGGGCGTACACCCGCAGCAGCATGCCGGCATGCTGGTTGCCGCAGTACTCGGCACACTGGCCCAGGAACAGGCCGGGCTCGTCGGCCTGGAACCACATGTGGTTGGTCCGGTTCGGCACCAGATCGGTCTTTCCCGCCAGCGGTGGAACCCACCAACTGTGGATCACGTCGGCGCTCTCCAGCCGAAGCCAGATGGGGCGACCCACTGGAACGTGCAGTTCGTTGGCGGTGACCAGTTCGCCACCCGGAACGGCGGGGTCGAGATAACGGTACTCCCACCACCACTGATGGCCGATCGCCACCACCTCCAGCGCTCCATCCGGCGGCGAGGTCCGGTCGATGTCCCGGATCACCCGGATCGTGACCAGGCCCAGCGTGAACACGATCATCAGTGGCACCACCGTCCACGCCAGCTCGATGGGGTTGCTGCCGAACACCTGCTGCGGCTCGCCGACCTCGCCCCTGCGGCGGCGAAACTTCACGACGCTCACGATCAGCAGCAGCTCCACCACCACGAAGATGCCCGCACAGATGCCCAGCACCAGCCAGGCCATGCTCGCCACCTCGTCGGCCGGGGGACTGGCGGGCTGGAACACCTCGGGACGCACAACGGGCAGCGACCCGCTGCCTGGAGCGCACACGATCGGTTCAGACGCGGCGGACAGGCTCGACCCGGCCCATGCCGAGATCACGAACGCCAGGGATCCTGCTGCAAGGCCTCCTGCCACGCGCGGGAGTGTAACCACCGCGCGGTCCGCCGTGAGCCAATGCCGGTGACAGGAATCGAACCTGCACTCCTTTTCAGGGGAAGCGGATTTTGAATCCGCCGCGTCTGCCAGTTCCGCCACACCGGCGTGTGAGGAATGCGTCAGTGTGCCGCGCCGGAAGCGACCCGGCAAGCAGGCCACGGACTCAACGAACCAGCCTGGCTCGGCCGGGCACCACGGGCTCGGCGATCGCGGCGATGTCCCCATCGAGGAACATTTCCGCCCGCTGCCGCAGCCGAAGGGAGCCGATCACCAGGGCTTCGCATCGCCAGACGCAGGCGTTGGAAACCTGCAGGCTGGCCGCGGGTCCGTACGCCATCCCCTGCACGGCCACTTCCGCAGTGTCCGCCACGCTCCACACGTCACCGCCGCCGGAACGCTGCAGCAGCCAGAATCCAGGCCATGCCGCCAGCGCTTCGCCGGCCTGCCCGATGATCGAACTCTGCTCAAGAACCTCCAGCCCCACTCCTCCCGCAAGATGCACCGTGGCATCCGAAAGCTCAAGCACCGCGTTCCCGGAGAGCCGGATGCCCCCCACAAACTGGTGAAGACCGGGCTGCAGCACCACCCGACCTTCCGTCATCTCCAGACCGGCATGAACCCCTGCCGAAACGAGGGTGAGACCAGAACCGGTGTGCTCGATCTCCACGGCGGCCGCAGGATCCGGCTCCGCAAGCGACACCTCCGCGAAGGGGTCCGCCGGAACCTGGATCCCCTCACGCACGCGGTATCCGACCGAACCGGAACCGCTGGCGTCAAGCATGCCACCCACCCGCAACACCGCCGCATCGATCGAGCCTCCGTCACGAACCACCACCGCCGAGCCGCTGGTGGACGCGACGGCCAAGCCCCCGACGGACTCAAGGATCGCGTTGCCCAGCACCTCGACAGCCCCGGGCACATTGGAAAGGACCAACGCCGAGGTCAGGTACGCGGGCGGGTTGTGCACCGCCACGCTGGTTCTGGACAGTGAGGCGGCCGAACCTGCGAAGAAACTTCCAAGAACCAGTCCCGGCGCCCCATTCGGATGGTCCGGGGCGAATCGGACCGTGACCCGAACGGCCTTGCCTCCCGATGCGTCCGGCGTGAAGGTGCGGGAGTCCTCGTCCCAGTGGCCAAACTCCACGTCGCCGCCGCCCCCCTCCCCTTCATCGATCTGAAGCGTGACCGCGCCCGAGGGGGCTCGGGAGACCGCCGCCGCCGCGAACGCGTCGTCGCGCGCCGCCTGATTTCCGTCACGGTATCGGGCGGCCGCAGCCAGGCTCACGGCATCCGCGGCCGTCTTGGCCTGGTCGGCCCAGCGGAACAGCAGTCCAAACTCAGCCCCCAGCCAAGCAAAAATGATCAGGGAAGGCAGCACCGCCACGGCCTTCACCGACATGAAGCCGCATCGTGCCTTGGAATCGGGCCTGGAAATCATGGTTCGACCGATACGGATCACGCTGGAAATCTGAATCAGCATGGTACCTTTCGGGCTGCCAGGTCCAAACCATGACGATTGCTCCCGGATTCATCTCCTTGGCGGTCTCAGGCCTGCCGGACGCGACCGGTCCCGAGGGGTGGGTATGGGTCCTGCTGCTGGTCGCAGGGTCGATCGCCACGGTGACGGATCTTCGCTCGATGCGAATTCCCAACTGGCTCACGCTGCCTTTGCTGGGTGCCGGCATCGCGCATGGCGGCTGGATGCATGGCTTCGGCGGCATCGGGGACTCGCTCGCGGGAGCCGCCATCGCCGGGGGCATCTTCCTGGCGGCCTATGCGCTGGCCGGAGGTGGTGCAGGCGACGCCAAGTTGATGATGGCCATCGGATCCTGGATCGGTCTGGATGCCTCGGTGCCGTTGGTGCTGGGCGTGACTGCCTCGGGTTTCGTGTACGCCATGATCGTGACCGTGGCCCGTGGCAGCATCCGCGACGTGCCGATCGTGATCTTCCACGGGCTGATGATGGTCCGGTTCGGCGTGGCTCGACTGCTTGGCGGACGACTGCAGACCCAGCCAGCCGCCGAGGCCAGCGCGGCACCGGGCCCGCGCCACCGACACTGGTTCCCCTACGCACCCGCCATCCTGGTGGGCACCGCCGTCACGTGGTGGTACCTCGCCCTCAAGGCCGCCGCATGAACATGCCTTCCCGCCGCCATCGACGAGGATCCGAATCCGTGGAGGCGGCCGTGACGCTGCCGGTGGTTCTGCTGATCATCTTTGCCGGCATCGAGTACGGCTGGGCGGTGCTCAAGTCGGTGCAACTGGATCACGCGGCCCGCGAGGGAGCGCGCGAGGCCTCGATGTTCGGAGCCTCAGCAGGCTCCGTCGAGGCCCGGGTCCAGGGCAACCTTGCCAACCTGGGCATTCCTGATGCCTCCGTGTCGGTGGATCCGCAGGACCCGTCGGCGGTTGCCGCGGGCACGCCCATCACCGTCGAGGTGCAGGTCTCGTACGACTCGGTCCGTTTGCTCGGCCTGAGCCAGTTGATGCCGCTCCCCTCCAGTCTGAAAGGCCGAGCGACGATGGTGAAGGAACCGGACGCATGAGCACACCCCGCACCGAACTCTCCATGTCCAGGCTTCTCACGCTTGGACTTGTCATGGCAGCCCTCTCGGCGGTGCTTGCCTACATGGCGCAGTCGCTGCTGTCGGAGGACGGCGTCCCGCGCTCCTCCGGTCCCATCGAGGTGATCGTGGCCACCCGGTCACTCCCCCCAGGGCATCGCCTGCTTCAGGATGACATCAAGGCCACTGCCGCTCCTGCGGGTCGGAGAGAGCGAAGCGCGCTGACCTCGGTGGCGGCCTCGCTTGGCCGAACGCTGGTGGTCCCGGTCGAGTCGGGCCAGCTGCTTCAGGAGGAGCATCTGGCCAAGCCCGGGTCCGGCGCCTCGATCGCGGGGCAATTGCCCCCGGGGCAGCGGGCCATCACGGTCTCGCTGCGCGACAGCGGCCCTGGCGTGATGCTCTATCCCGGCGCCATGGTGGACATTCTGGCCACCGTCGACGTGCCATCGACGCTGGGCCGCGGCACCGAGGCGATCACGCGAACGCTCCTGCAGCAGGTCCGCGTGCTGGCGGTGAACGATGAAGCCGTCGGCGGAACCGGCAGTGAGGCGGCGGAGCGTCGCGGTGGCGCCGCTTCCCGACGCATGACGGTGACGCTGGCCGTGACGCCCGAACAGGCCACTCTGGTCGAGCTCGCGGGGGCTCGAGGCACCGTGGGCATCGTGCTTCGCCCCTCAAGCGAGGGGGATCAGGGTCGCTCGGCGTCGTTGGCGACGTCCCGCGAACTGATGGGCTGGACGGCCCAGGACCTTCAGGCCGTGGAGCCCGCGACCGAATCCGGCGCGGCCGTGCAGAGTTCCGAGGACCCGAGTGCCCCCCGCCTGTGGGCGGTCACCGTGATCCGCGGAACCGAAATGGAACGTCAGCAGGTTCCGGCGTTGACGGGCGGCTCAGCCGCCAAGGACAGACCATGATTCGTCTCGCAATGCCAGTCCTGCCCGTGGCGCTGCTTGTGCAGGCGCTGCTTGCCGCCGATGCCGTGCAGGCCCCTTCCACGGAGCCTGCGCCGCCCACGGCCGCACCCGACGTGGCACCAGCACCGGTTGCGGCGCCGGCGTGGGTCAGTGAACCGCTGCTGCTTCCCGAAGGCGGCTCCTCGGTGATCCGGGTGGATGGTCGCGTGCAGATGGTCGCTGTGGCTCAGCCGGCCATCGCCGATGCCCGCCCCATCTCGGATCGTGAGGTTCTGGTGGTGGCCCGCGCCGTCGGCTCCACGGACCTGCTGGTGAAACTGGACTCCGGCGCGTCGCTGTCCCGGCGCGTGCGCGTGACGCTGGACAAGAGCCAGCTTGAGTCCACGCTGTCCGGTCTCTTCGGGCAGCCGCTGGAGGCCGATGATCTTGGGGGCACCGTGGCGGTGCGCGGCACGCTGCCCGATGTGGCGGCGGCTGCGCTCCTGAAGAGCTTCATGGACGCAACCGGCATGAAATGGGTGGACCTCACCCGGATCGCCGGCGTGCAGCAGGTGCAGTTGCGCGTGCGCATCGCCGAGGCGAGCCGCACGGCCCTTCGGGAACTGGCCTTCGGGGCCGTGGTGGGCGGCGACACCGCCTTCGGTGGCATCCAGGCACCGGGCGGAACGCCCTTCCAGCCGGTCTCGATCTCGCCGGGACTTCTCGCGCCGGCCAGCAATGCCAACTTCACCTTCGCCAACACGCCCGTGACCCCGGCCACCACGCTGTTTGGCGGCATTCCCGGGGCCAACCTGGAGATCTTCCTGAAGGCACTTTCGGAGAACCGTTATGTTCGCGTGCTGGCGGAGCCCAACCTGGTGGCCGTGAGTGGCGAGCAGGCCACGTTCCTGGTGGGCGGCGAGTTTCCCATTCCCATCGTGCAGGGCTCCGTGGTGGGCGGTGGCAGCACGGTCACCGTGGAGTACAAGGAGTTCGGCGTGCGGCTGAACTTCAGGCCGCAGGTGCTCGGCTCCGGACGCATTCGCCTGGAGGTGGCGCCCGAGGTGAGCGAACTCAGCGAGATCGGCGCCGTGGTGCAGAACGGCTTCACCATTCCGGGCGTGACCACGCGGCGATCGCAGACCACGGTGGAGCTGGGCAGCGGACAGTCCTTCGCCATGGCCGGCCTGCTGCGCACCAAGGATCAGGCTCGCGTGTCGCGCGTGCCGCTGCTGGGTGACATCCCGGTGCTGGGCGTGCTCTTCCGGGGCGTGCGGTACGAGCAGGACCAGACCGAGCTGGTGGTGATGATCACGGCCGAGTTGGTGGAACCGCTCGACGATGGCGAGGAGCGGCCCATGCCAGGCGACCTTCATGAGGCTCCCAACGACTGGGAACTCTTCATCGAGGGCTCGCTCAACGGCTCCACGAACCTGAAGGATCCCCTTCACAGGTTGCGATCACTCGGCCTGAGGGGCCTGAAGGGACCCGGGGCCTGGAAGCGACCGGAGGAGCCTCGCCAGGTCGCCGCGGATCCCCGCCCCATGCCCGTCACCGGCGATTCGGGCCAGGAGCCAGGAACGTCGTGACCACGCCCGCGACCATGCCTGCCGGCTCGCCCGCAGACCTGGACCGGATTCGCCGCGAGGTGCATGAGCGCCTGGTGGCCATGATGGACTTTGCCGCGGCGGATCGGATGGGCCGGGAGCAGTTGCTGCAGGAATGCAGGGATCGTGCCGCCAAGCTGGTGGACATGGCCGCACCGCGCATGCCTTCGCAGGATCGCGCGGCGCTGATCGAGGGCGTGCTCGACGACATGTTCCGGCTCGGGCCGCTCGAGCCTCTGCTGGCGGACGCCTCGGTGACCGACATTCTGGTGGTCTCGCCGGACCGGGTCTTCTTGGAACGCGAAGGTCGGCTGCACCGGTCGGAGATCCGCTTCCGCGACACGGCGCACCTGCTGCACGTGATCCAGCGACTGGTCCGCAACGCCGGCCGGCGCATCGACGAGCGCAGCCCGATGGTCGACGCCCGTCTTCCCGACGGGTCACGCGTGAACGCGATCATTCCCCCGCTGGCCGTGGACGGGCCGCAGCTGAGCATCCGCCGCTTCCCCGGCGAGCCGCTGGGCCTGCCTCGCCTGGTGCAGCTGGGCACGCTCGCCCACCAGACCGCCGCGCTGCTGCGTGCCGCGGTGGCCGCACGCCTGAACATCATCTTCTCGGGTGGCGCCGGCGTCGGAAAGACCACGCTGCTCAACGCGGCGTCCGCGGCGGTGGGCTGGAACGAGCGCGTGATCACGATCGAGGATGCCGCCGAGTTGCGGCTCTCGGGCGAGCACGTGGTGCGCCTGGAGACGCGTGCCCCCAACGTGGAGGGCGTGGGCGCCGTCTCTCCGCGCGACCTGGTGCGGAACGCCCTGCGCATGCGTCCCGACCGCATCATCGTCGGCGAGTGCCGTGGCGGCGAGGCCTTCGACATGATGCAGGCCATGAACACCGGGCACGAGGGATCCATGACCACGCTGCACGCCAACAGCGCCCGTGACACGCTGGTGCGACTGGAGTCCATGCTCGCCATGGGCGGCTTCGACGTGCCGGTGCGGGTGCTTCGGGAGTACGTCGCGTCCGCCATCCACCTGGTCGTGCACCTGACCCGACTGCCCGACGGCCGTCGCGTGGTGAGCGAGGTGGTCGAGGTGCGCGGAACCGAGGGCGATGGCCTTCGGCTCTCCACGATCCACCGCTTCGCGCTGGAGGCTGTCCGCGAGGGCGACGTCCGCGGCTCGTTCGTGGCCACCGGTCACGAACCCCAATTCCTGGAGCGGATGCGGGACCGTGGCGTGCAACTGGGCGCCGAGGTGTTCCGGGCCGGCCCGCTGGGTCACGGAGGTGACGCGTGACCCTGGTGGCACCCTCCATCTGGGCGCCCGCCGTGGCGGCCGCGGCCATGGCCGCGGCGTGGTGGGCCATCGTGATGCGGCGCGCGACTTCGGAGTCCAAGCCTGAGACATCGATGTTCGAACGAAGATCGCGCCGATCCGGCCTGCGCCGCCTGGTGCCGTGGGCCGTGGTGGTCGCCGGTGCCATGGCGGTCGGCGCCCTGACGGGCCGAATGCCGTTCGCGTTGGCCTTCGCGGCCATGGGCTATGGCGTGGTGGTGCTGTGGCGGGCCCGCACGCGGCAGCGTCGTGCCATGCGCGAGGAGCAGTTCGCCATCGACGCGATCCAGACCGCCAGCCGCTCGCTGAAGGCGGGCGTGCCGCTCGCGGGCGTGCTGGAGCTTCTGGCCGTGGAGGCCCAGGGCCAGACGGGCCGCGCGTTCCGGGAGATCGTCCAGCGCGAGGGCATGGGCGAGGAGTTGGGTTCCGCCGTGCGAAAGGTGCTCATCCGCTCGCCCCTGCCGGCGCTGCAGGGCTTTGGCCTGGCGGTGATCATGCAGATCTCGGCCGGCGGCAATCTGGCCGACACCACGGATCGTCTCGCCGAGTCGCTCATCGAGCGCCGTCGCGTGCGTCGCCGTGCCCGCGCGATCGTGGCCTACAGCCGCACGGCTTCGAGCGTGCTGGCCGTGCTGCCGCTGGTGGCCGTTCCCCTCATGTGCGGCATGGTGGACGGCTACACCGAGTTCCTCTTTCATGAACCGCAAGGCAATGTGGTCCTTGCCGTGGCCGTGGTGCTGCTGGCCGTGGGGCTGACCTCCGTGCAGCGGCTCGGTCGCATCGAACCCATTCCGGATTGGAGCGACGCATGATCGGAATTCCAGCCCTTGCGGCCGTGATGACCCTGATCGGACTCCTCTGCGCCATGCTCATGATGCAGCGAGGCGGCTCGGGATCCGAGTTCCCGAGCGGTCCCTGGACCGACACCCAGAACCAGGACGCGCTGGCTCGCGCCCTGCCCACCACGGTGCGCCACACGCTTTCGTCCGCCGGCATCGGCGACCCCCGCGGGCAGGTCACCTTCGTCACGCTGCACGGGCTGATCGTGCTCAGTGGCGCCGCGCTGGCCGCGCGGCTGGCCACCGACCTGCATCCATCCGGTGTCGCGGCGGTGATGGCTGCGCTGGCCGGCGCGGGGCTCGGCTGGTGGTTGCCTCGGGCGTGGCTCGAAGGCCGCCGAGCCCGTCGACGGGCCGAGATCGTCTCCCAGTTCCCGGTGATGCTGGACCTGCTGCAGATCTCGCTGCAGGGTGGCATGAGCCTGCCCGCCGCCTGGTCGGGCGTGGCCCGAAGCCTGCAGTCCGACGGCAACCCGCTCGCCGAGGAGATGCGGCGCGTGGACGTGGAGATGTCGCTGGGCGGACGCTGGCACGGCTGCCTGGCCACGGCCTCGGATCGCAGCGGCGTGGCCCAGTTTCGCGAGTTGGGATCCCTGCTCAAGCAGACGGACCGCTTCGGCACCGAGGTCTCGGGCATGATGCGGTCGCTCGCCGACTCGATCCGTCACGACGACCTGCAGTCGCTCGAGGAGCGTGCCCATACCGCGTCGGTCAAGATGCTGTTCCCCCTGGCCATGTTCCTGCTTCCTGCATCCGCCATCCTGATCATCGTTCCACTTCTGCTCCTGCTGCTGAACGCGCTCTCCAAGGCCGCGGCCGACTGAAGGCCCCGACTCACCATGAAGATCCGACCCCTCACCAACTCCGATCCCAGCACCGCATCCCGTGCCTTGATCGCGGCCCTCGCCCTGGTCGCGGCCTCGGGCTGCATGACGCCTCCCGACAAGTCGGGAGAGCAGGTGACCATCCCCGACGACGTGCAGCACGAGGCGGATCGCGAGTTCGTGCGCGAGCCCATCCAGGACCAGATCCGGCAGGGCGTGCTCCGGCAACGCACCATCTTCGCCTACCAGTTCCAACCGGACAGTGCCTCACTGACCACCGTGGGCCGGCGCAACCTGAAGATCCTGGCCGAGTCCATGACCAGCACCAGCGGACGCGTGGGCGTGGAACGGGGCGATGCGGCACCCGCCCTGTACTCGGCTCGTCTGGGCGAGGTCCGGCGACAGCTGCAGTCACTGGGCATCGCCCCGGACCGGATCGAGCTGGCCGACACCGCCTCGGGCGGCACCGGCGTGAACTCGGCCGACGCGCTGTACATCCGCGAGCGCATCCGAAGGGCGCCCATGCCGCCGCCCTCGGACGGCGATGTGCTCTCGCCCTTTGGCGGAAGCGGCGGCAGCATGGGCGCAGGAGGCACGCCATGAGGCCCGTTGTCCTGCTGACCGCCGTCCTGATGCTGGCGGCCTGCCAGTCCGCGCCCGACGAGACCAAGGACTGGTTCGACGGAGGCCCGATGCAGCCGGCTTCGGCCGAGACGCTGCAGTTGACGGCCCGGGTGCTCGCCTCCAAGGGCGAGACCACCAAGGCGGGCTACCTGATCAACCGCATGCTGACCGACTTTCCCGACTATGTGGGCACCTACACCGAGGGGGCCGAGGTGCTCCTGATCGAGGGACGCGTGAGCGAGGCGATCAAGTGGATCGACCGAGGGCTGGCCCGCCTGCCGGATCAGCCGGTCCTGCTGAACAACCGGGGCGTCTGCCACCTGCTGGCGGCCGACCTGAATCAGGCCGCGGCCGACTTTCAGGAGGCCTACCGGCTGGACCCCGATGACGCCGAATATGTGGCCAACCTTGCCTTGGCAAGGGCCTTGCAGGGGCAGGAGCAGGAGGCGACAAGCCTTTGGAGCAGGGTCCTGGATTCGGAGGAAGTTGAAAGCAACCTTCGGATCGCCCGAGATTCCCGGTCCAATTTCCGGACCGCCATAGTTCCGGCCGGACAGGCCGTGGCCAAGACCTCCCCGGGTTCCGTTCAGGAAGCGGCGGATTCCGGAAAATCGCGACAAAATGATTCTGCACGGACCCCGGATTCAAGGTAGATTCCGGAATCGCCCTTGGACGGCACGTTGCCGTCTGTTTGGGCGCACTGGACGCACTCTAGAGCAAGGACAGAGAAACATGAAGAACTGGATCATGAACTTCATCGCTGATGAGCGTGGCGCTGAGTCGACCGAGCTGGGCGTGTCCGCCCTGGTGGTCGGCGGTGGCGCGATCGCCGGCTTCGAGCAGCTGCGAAACGGCATCCGCGGCAAGAACACCGAGCTGATCGACCGTCTCGGCGCGACGGACATCGACACGAACACCCCCTGACGTCCACCGGTCGTCAGACCAAAGAGTCACTCTCGATCGACCTCGGCTCCGGCCGGGGTCGATCTCGTTTGGCGCCATCCGGGGCAGGATCACTCACCGCCGCCAGTGATGCCCACGCTGTAGTTGGGACTCTCCTTGGTGATCTGGATGGAGTGTGGGTGGCTCTCGAGCAGGCTGGCTGAGCTGATCCGCACAAAACGCGCCTCGCGACGGAAATCGTCGAGCGAGCGGCAACCGCAGTAACCCATGGCCCCGCGCAGGCCTCCCACCATCTGATAGGCGAAGTCCGCGAGCGGACCTCGGTAGGGCACCCGCCCCTCCACCCCCTCGGGCACGAACTTGCGGCTGTCCTTGACGCTGCCCTGACCGTAGCGGTCGGCGCTGCCGAGCACCATGGCCCCTTCGCTGCCCATGCCGCGATACGTCTTGAATCGGCGGCCGCGGTGCAGCACCAGCTCGCCCGGGCTTTCGTCAAGGCCCGCGAAGAGGCCGCCGAGCATCACGGCGTGGGCCCCCGCGGCGATGGCCTTGGCGATGTCACCGGACTGGCGGATGCCACCGTCGGCGATCACCGGCACGCCGCCCGAGCCCTGCACGGCCTCCATGACGGCCGTGACCTGCGGCACACCGACGCCGGTCACAACACGCGTGGTGCAGATCGATCCGGGGCCGATGCCCACCTTGACCGCATCGGCGCCGGCATCCACAAGGGCCCGGGCCCCGTCCCGCGTGCCCACGTTGCCGGCGATCACGTCCACCCGGAATCGCCTCTTGATCTCCCGCACGGTCTCCACCACGTTCAAGCTGTGCCCGTGCGCGGTGTCCACCACGATCAGGTCCACGTCCTCGGCCAGGAGGCGCTCCGCGCGATCGAACTGCCGAACGCCGATGGCCGCGCCCACGCGCAGCCGGCCACGGGCGTCGCGGCTGGCGAGCGGGTGCTTGGACACGTTCTCCAGGTCACGCATCGTGATCAGGCCCGCCAGGCACCCCTGGGCATCCACCAGGAGCAGCTTCTCCACCCGGTGCTCCAGCATGAGCCGCTCGGCGGCGGCGGGGTCCACGTTGGCCGGCGCCGTGATCAATCCGGACCGGGTCATGACCTGCCCAACGGTCCGCCCGTCGGGCTTGGACAGGAACTTCATGTCGCGACGCGTGAGGATGCCGGCCACCTTGCCCCGGCGCTCGCCCTTCTCGGTCACGGGAAAACCGCTCACGCCCTGCTCGGCCATGAGCTGCATCGCGCGGGCGATCGAGTCGTCGGGACTCAGCACCACCGGATCCGCCACCACGCCGTTCTCGCTTCGCTTGACCTTGGCCACCTCGCGGGCCTGAACCTCGGGCGGCATGTTCTTGTGGATCACGCCAAGCCCACCCTCCTGCGCCAACGCGATGGCCAGGGCGCTTTCCGTCACCGTGTCCATGGGCGCGGAGAGCAGCGGCAGGGCAAGCCGGATGGAGGCGGTGAGTTGCGTGGACACGTCCACCAGGTCCGGCGTGACCTCGCTCCAGCGGGGAAGGAGCAGCACGTCGTCAAAGGTGACTCCCTGCAGCGCGATACGGTCTTCCATCTGGGAACCATCGCCGCCCCCGCCGCGAATGTCAAGGAACCCACGTTTCCGCTCGCGAAGCCGCTCCCGGGCCGCTACCCTTCCCCCTCCCCCGAGACGACCCATGGCAGGCTCCGGTCCCCCAGTCGAACCCACCCAGGATTGCGTGAGCCACTACGTCGGCACCCAGCCCGGCAAGGGCAAGGAGGTCTGGGAGAGCTGGCTCAAGGCCATTGTGGCGGTCAAGGGCAGCGATCTGATCGTCAAGAGCGGGGTGGCCCCCCGCATCCGCCACAAGGGCGCGCTGGTGCCGCTCAAGTGCGCTCCGGTCACGCCCAACGACATCTTTCAGATGTGCATGGACGTGCTGGATGACAACCAGCAGAAGATCTTCCGACGCCGCGGGCAGTACGACTTTGCCTACGACCTGGACGGCAGGAACCGCTTCCGCGTGAACCTGTTCATGGCCCGCGGCAAGCCCAGCCTGGCGGCACGCCTGATCAGCAGCACCATCCGCCGCTTCGAGGAGCTGTACCTGCCGGGGATCCTGGGCGACGTGAGCATGGCCGCGCAGGGGCTCATCCTGCTCGCGGGCGTGACCGGCAGCGGCAAGAGCACCACCATCGCGGCCATGCTGCAGTACGTGAACGAGCGCAAGAAGGCGCACATCGTCACGCTCGAGGACCCGATCGAGTACGTCTTCACCGACGACCAGTGCACCATCAACCAGCGAGAGATCGGCATCGATTGCGCCAACTTCAACGAGGCCCTGCGGGCCCTGGTGCGCGAGAACCCGGACATCGTGCTGGTGGGCGAGATGCGCGACAAGGAGACCTTCGAGGCGGCCATCCGCGCCGCCGAGACGGGCCACCTGGTGTTCGGCACCATCCATGCCAGCAGTGCCTGGCAGACGCTGGGCCGCATCCTGGAACTGTTCCCGCAGGAGGAACGGCCGCAGATCCGCAAGCTGCTGGCCTACAACCTGCGGGCCATCATCTACCAGAAGCTGCTGCCCACGCTGCACCCAAACATCCCTCGCATCCCGGGCCTGGAGATCATGCTCAACACGCCCAGCGTGCAGAAGTACATCCTGGAGGAGCGCGAGGGCGAATTGCTGGACATCATCCGCAAGAGCCACTCCGAGGGCATGATCGACTTCACCAGCAGCCTGGTGAAGCTGGTGGAACAGGAGTACGTGCACGTGAAGGTGGCCCTGGAGGCCACGCCCAAGCCCGAGGAGCTGAAGATGAAGCTCAAGGGCATCGCCTGAGAGTCCAGACCCATGACCCTTCTCGCACAGGCGGTCTCCGCCACGTTCCTGATCGATCCGGCCAAGCCTGTGCTGGCGTTCGTGACCGCCCTGGCCGGCGGGGCGCTCACCTCGCGGCTCACCCGGGACATCCGCTTCTGCGGCCTGCCGAGCAACGGGTGGCACCTGCTCATGGTGGCCGGCACCGCGGCGGGCATGCTGGCCGTGCTGACGCTGCCCATCTTCTGGATCGGATGGCCGCTGCAGATGGCGCTGACCGCCGCGCCATTCCTCATCTACTGGCCTCGCCGCAACGACGCCGTGCCCGAGAAGCTGCGTTTCGTGATCGGCGGGGACAAGGTGCGGGCCTTCTTCGCCGGTCGGCGCAAGACCAAGGCCTTTGCGGGCAGCCGGCTCAGCTTCAAGGACAGCGGCAAGAAGGAGCGGCCGGTTCCGGGCAAGAACGATCCCCTGCTGGCGCCGCACCAGGCCGCGGAGCAGCTGCTCATGCAGGCCATCGATCGCAAGGCGTCGAGGCTGGACATGCTGATCAAGGCCGACGGCGTGACCGCCACGGCCACGGTGGATGGCGTGCGCGTGAAGCTGGAGGCCCCGGCCTCGGAAGCCGCCTTGAAGGCGATCGACCTGCTGAAGGAACTGAGCGGCCTTGACGTGAAGGACCGTCGCAAGCGACAGATCGGCACCTGCTACGGCGTGACCACCGAGGCCACCAGCGTGCTCACCGTGATGGTGGCGGGCAGCAGTTCGGCCCAGCAACTGCGCGTGGACCTGGACCTGGCCGGGCGCATGGGGCGTCCGCTCAGGGACCTGGGCTTCCTGCCCCAGCAGATGAAGCTGCTCGAGTCCGCCATCGATCCCATGGAGCGAGGCGGCGTGGTGCTGGTGGCGGCCCCGCCAGGCCAGGGACTCACCACCACCTGCCTGTCCCTCCTGGCCACGCATGACGCCTTCACCAACGCCGTCAAGGCCCTGGAACGGCAGCATGTGCATCGGGTCGAGGGCGTGGACCATCAACTGTGGAACCCGGCCGGCGGCGTGGACTACAAGACCCAGCTGCAGTCGATCGTGCGCCGCAGCCCCGACGTGGTCCTGGTCGACGACTTGAGTGACCCGGGAACCGGCAAGGTGATCGCCGCCCCAACCTCCAGCGACATCCGCTTCTACGTGGCGGTGCCGACGGATGGCGTGGGACCGGCCATCACCGAGTGGTTCCGTGCCGTGGGCGACGTCAAGATGGCCGCCGAACCGCTTCGTGCCGTGGTGGCAGGCAAGACCGTGCGCAAGCTCTGCCTGGCGTGCCGCGTTCCCTTTCAGCCCAGCCCGGAGCAGGCCAAGCGGCTGGGCATGGCCGCTGGCAAGCCGACGGAACTGTTCAAGGCCGGCGGCAAGGTGCAGATCAAGAGCAAGATCGCGGACTGCCCCCTCTGCCAAGGCACCGGATACAGCGGTCAGATCGGCGTGTTCGAGGTGCTGCCCCTGGATTCCACGGCCCGCGAGCACCTGGCCAAGGGCGACCTGAAGAGCGCCTACAACGCCGCTCGCATGGCCCACAAGTCCCCGGGCATGCAGGAGGCAGCCCTGTTCCGCGTGCGCGAGGGCGTGACCAGTCTTGAGGAGGTGGTGCGCGTGTTTGCGCCGACTTCCAAGCCAGCCGCCAAGCCCGCAACCCCCGCACAGCCCAAGCCCAAGGCCTGAGCCATGATCCTTTCCGTCATCGTTGTCCTGGTGGTGCTTCTGGTGGCCTACTGGTGGGGCCAGCAGGGCACGTTCGACGCCCTGATGCACCTGGTGTGCGTGCTGGCGGCCGCGGCGCTGGCGGTGGCCCTGTGGGAGCCGGTCACCGTGAAGTTCGTGCTTGGAACCGGTTTTGCCGAGTATGCCTGGGGCACCGTGCTGGGTGGTCTGTTCCTGGTGCTGCTGCTGGTGCTGCGGCTGCTGGCGGACAAGGCATGTCCGTTCCGGCCCAAGGTGCCTCGCTGGTGCGACTGGACCGCGGGCAGCCTGATGGGACTCTGCAGCGGAGTCGTCACCATGGGCATGCTGGTCATCGCCATGGGGCATCTCTCCACCAGTCGCGAGTTGCTCGGCTTCGAGGGCTGGAAGCGACCCGTGGGCGGCGACGCACCCAGGCAGACGCAGGGCGGTCAGCCCGCGGCATGGGTGGCCGGGGCCACCGGAGCGTTCCTGAACCTGGTCTCCGACAACGCGCTGGCCCCCACGCTGGGCAGGGCATCGCTGGCCCGATGGCGACCGGACATCGCTGCCGATGGAGCCAGCCTGCTCCGCGACAGCGTGGAGGGCGGCCAGGGACGTTTCAGCGTGAGCGAGTCCAGCGTCAGCGTGGTGGGGACATACTTTGACCCGCGCTTTGCCCTGAAGGATGGCGGATCCGGGGCCTACGCCGTGCTGCTCAGCCTGAAGCGTCCCGGATTCGACAAGGGCGGCGGATTCAGCCTCTCCGCGTCCCAGGCGCGCCTGATCGACGGCGGCACGGGCAGTTCGGTCTTTCCGGCGGAGTTCTCCCAAGGCTCGGAGACCAGCGGCACCTCCCTGGTGCGGTACCCGTTCACGGGCGACGCCAACTACCTGAGCACCTCCCCCACCAGTCAGGAGAGCATGGCGTGCCTGGTGTTTCCGGCAGGGCCGCTCAAGCGGTCGCGAAACGGGCCACTGTTCCTGCAACTGAAGGGGCTGCGGATCGACCTGGGCAAGCCGGTCGAGGACGCGTCCGAGATGGCCCTGGCCGTCTCGAGCGGTGGCCAGAAGGTGGAACTGGCCGCGGATACCGACACGCCGGCCGTGCCTGCCTCCGAGTTGCGGGTCGACTCGGCCCTGCAGGGCGCCATCCTGGACCGGAACGAGATGCCGGGCACGCTGACCGAGCGTGACGGTCGCCTGACCGGCGGTGCCGCCACCGGCATCACGCGTGGCCAGAACACGCGCGGCGACGTCCGTGGGATCGAGGAGCCGACGGGCATGCGTGTCGTGATGCTGCGATGCTCGCGTGACACGGCCGTGGACCTGTTCAACGTGAACCGCACTCGCAAGGACGCCGAGCGGGTGGGCATGAACGGCGTGCCCTACCTGATGGACACCAACGACAACTTCTACGCGCCCAGTGGCTACATCTGGTTCGACGAGCGCGGCAACCAGCACGAGATCTATCTGGAGGAGCCCGAGGAGGGCTTCACCATCCGGCGATTCCGCCGGGCCGCCAACAGCGGCGAGATCAACGTGATCTACCGCGTGCCCGAGGGATCCACGATCAAGCTGGTGGTGCTGGCCGATCCCGCCCGGAGCATGGGCGAGGGCCGGGTGGTCGGCTCCGCCAACCTGAAGGTGGACGCCACCGGCCGCGTGGGCAAGTGAGCGTCCGCGCGTTCAGGCGGGCTGCGACGCCAGCCATCGCTCCACCCAGTGGATGTCGAACTTGGCCTGGGTGAACTCCGGCCGATCCATGATCCGCTGGTGAAGCGGGATCGTGGTCTTGGCCGGTCCGATCCGAAACTCGCGCAGGGCCTGTCGCATGCGGGCGATGGCCGCATCGCGCGTGGGACCGTGCACGATCAGCTTGCCGATCATGCTGTCGTAATGGCTCGGAATGCGGTAGCCGGCGCGGGCGTGCGAGTCCAGCCGCACGCCCGGCCCGCCCGGGGCGGCGAAGGTCTCGATGAGACCCGCCTGCGGCATGAAGCCGCGATCCGGATCCTCGGCATTCACGCGCACCTCGATCGCGTGCCCGTTGACACGGATGTCCGACTGCGTGAAGGGCAGCGGCTCCCCCGCCGCCACGCGGATCTGCGTCTGCACGATGTCCACGCCGGTGATGAGCTCGCTCACCGGGTGCTCCACCTGCACGCGGGTGTTCACCTCGAGCATGTAGAAGTCCTGGTGGCGATCCATCAGGAACTCCACGGTGGCCGCGCCGCAGTACTTCGCCTTGCGGATCAGCGCCGCGGCGCTCTCGCAGACCTTGTCGCGCTTGGCGGGATCCACGCCCGGGCTGGGCGCCTCCTCGACCAGCTTCTGGTGCCGGCGCTGGCTGCTGCAGTCGCGCTCGAAGAGATGCACGGAGTTGCCATGGCTGTCGCCGATGGTCTGCACCTCGAAGTGGCGGGCGTTCTCCAGGTACTTCTCCACGTAGACCATGCCGTTGCCGAAGGCCGCCAGGGCCTCCTGCTGGGCCTTGCCCACGCCATCGCGCAACTGGGACTCGTCCCGGGCCACGCGCATGCCCCGGCCACCGCCACCCGCCGCCGCCTTGATGATGACCGGATAGCCGATCTCGCCCGCGACCTTGGCTGCCTCATCGATGTTCTCGATGCCGCCCTCGGTGCCGGGGAACACCGGCGTCCCGGTGGCACGAGCCAGCCGCTTGCAGTTCACCTTGTCGCCCAGGGCACTCATGGCCTCGGGGCTGGGTCCGATGAACGCGATGTTGCAGTCGCGGCACACCTCGGCGAAGTGCGCGTTCTCGCTCAGGAACCCGTAGCCGGGATGGATGGCATCGGAACCGGAGACCTCGGCAGCCGCGATGATCCGCTCGATGCGAAGGTAGCTCTCACGCGAGGGCGGCGGGCCGATGCAGATGGCCTCGTCCGCCTGCTCGAGCCACGGGCCGTCCTTGTCGCCCATGCTGTACACGCAGACCGGGCTGATGCCCATGGCGCGACAGGCCCGAATGACACGGAGGGCGATCTCGCCCCGATTGGCGATGAGGATGCGCTGGAACATGGGATGGTCAGGAGGGCTTCACCAGGAACATGGGCTGCCCAAACTCCACGGGATCGCCGCTCTTCACCAGGATGCGTTCCACGGTGCCGGAGACGCCCGCCTTGATCTCGTTGAAGATCTTCATGGCCTCCACCAGGCAGACCACCGTGTCGGGGCCCACCGATGCGCCAGCCGTGATGAATGGCGGCTTGTCCGGAGACGGCGAGGCGTAGAACGTGCCCACCATGGGACTTTCCACCTTGATCAGCCCAGCGTCCTGGGCCGCCGGGGCAGATGGCGCCGCTGCGGCCGCCGGGACCGCGGGAGCGACCGGCATCGGCGGCGGAGCCACGGCGACCGGAGCGTGGATCACCTGTGGTGCGGACGCGGATGTCGGACGTCGGATGGTCACCTGCTCGTCCTTGTCGCGCAGATCCAGCTCCACCAGATCGTTGGTGGTCATCAGACGGACAAGTTCCTTGAGCTTGCGAATGTCGATCATGGACGGTCGTTCTCCTGAAGCCGCGGGCGATTGCCGCGAACGGGCGAGAATGATAGGGCATTCTCAGCGAACGTGCCGCGATCCGTCAAAAACCTGCCGTGGATGGCCCACCGCGGAGTGAAGCCGGACGCCCCAGAACCTCGGCTGCCACGAAGGCCTGCCGAAGGCGACGGGCATCCCAGGCTTCACCGGATCGCCCAGCAGCCTTCTTTGCGGCGGGTCGGATCGATCCGGACATGGGCCGCACCGCCTCGGCAGATGGCGCCAACGCAACGGGCACGGGAACGCCGAGCGAAGTTGGAGAAGACCCGGTGGCCGATGCCAGCCTTGCGGGTGGCGGCGCCGCAACCCGACGAGCTGCCGCCGGCTGCTTGGGTCGCTCGGTCCCCGACATCGGCTGCTTGGCGCGAGGCACGGGTCGAGGCTTCTTCTTCTCGGCGGCGCGAGCCGGAACGCCAGGCCTGGCCGGCGCAGATCCGGCAGCTGCGGGCAGCTTGCCTGCTTGCTGAGCCTTGATCTTGGCGCGATGGGCCGCGATGCGACCGATCAGGTTGATCGCTCCGACCACCGCCAGCATGACCAGGACTTCCCAGCGCACGGTCGGATTCTAGCGATTCGCGTGGCGCGGAGACGGAAAGGGCGCGACGCCATCCGCCTTCATGGTCACGAATGGCGTGCCGAACAGCGACGTCACGGCGGGAGCAGCAAGGCTGGCCGCCGTTGGTCCAGCCGACACCAGCGACCCATGATCCAGCAGCAGCACCTGATCCGCCGTGGACGCGGCGAACGCAAGATCGTGCGTGGCCATGAGCACCGCCAAGCCGGCACGGACCCTCTCGCGAAGAATCTCGCCCAGCCGCACGCCCCACGCGGGATCCAGCGCGGCCGTGGGCTCATCCACCACCAGCAGTCGCGTGTCGGCGTGACACTGCGCCAGTGCCCGGGCGATCGCCACGCGGTGGCGCTGCCCTTCGGAGAGCGTCTCGACACGTTCAAGCCGCCGCTCCCACACGCCCACGTTCCGCATGGCCCTCTCGATGGCCGCAGGATCATGCGGCAGCCGCAGCCGACCGAGCGCCACCACCTCCTCCACCAGCAGACCGGGTGGTGCGGCAGGCCG
>JBJOGW010000091.1:0-101935 GCA_046048055.1 Planctomycetota bacterium | reverse complement strand
GCTTCTCGCTCCGCTCGGCATGGGCCATCCTGCTTGGGTGGATTGGTCTCTCGCTGCGCTCGGCGCGATACCGCTTTGCGGGTCAGGCTGGATGCGGAGCTGGGTTTGGGGTGGTGGGGGGCTGGAATCGGCCCTGTAGGGCCTAGGAAGGCCGTTCTCGGATCGCATGGGACTCTGCATGTCGCAGCAATGCGCACAAAATCGCAACCTTCGTGAGGGGGGGGGGTGGGGAATTCTCGTTCTTACTTGCGGAGAGCCATCCGGTCGGCCAGTGGGAACTGCAACCGACCAGCTCACCAACGAATCGCCGCCTGATGTTCAGGCGGCACCGAGGGAAGGCCGTTCGCCGACGGTCTTGGCTGACACGTGCCCGCTGGGAGCGGGCGAGTCATTTCGGGGCAAGGCCCCAAAGGAATCGAAGATGCGAAGCAACATGCGCGGAGTGATCGGTGCGGTGGCCTCGGTGGCCCTGGCCAGTGTTGCGATGGCGCAGCAGCAGTTCGGCACCCTGTCGTACGGCGCTGGCGCGGGAACCACCCCGATCAGCTGGCAGCTGAGGGACGTGAACGACAACAGCGGGTTCATCTACACCAACACGGCCGTCGGGAGCAGTTGGCTCACCATCGGGCTGAAGGCCAGCAACTACTACGGGGTGAATGAAGCGCCGGTGTACATGGGCAACAGCACCTACCAGGTGCAGGCGGGCCAGACTGCCCCCAGCTCCGCAACCACTGGCTGGTTTCCAACGGCCGCTCGCTGGGGCGTCCGGTGGAGCGTCTCGATGGATGGTGCCCGGAGCAACGCGGCACTGAGCGGGCTCTGGTGGTCCATTCGGATCGACTCGCCGACCGCTGGGGCCAACTGGGGTACCCTGAGCGCCGGCATGGTGGACCTCGGGAACGAGCCGGAGAGCCCGGAGGGCCTTGCGATCAACAGCTGGACGCCCTCGTTCGATTTCCTGGGACTCAACTCCGCGAGTTCCGGCGGCCCCGCGGGCCTTTGGAACGGACTTGCATTCAATCCCAACACGCAGGGCGACTACACCTTCCGGATCGAAGTTCGGCAGGGCCAGTTCGGTTCCGTGTTGGGCTCCACCGACATGACCGTGTCGGTGGTCCCCGCACCGGGCGCGATTGCGCTTCTCGGTGTCGCTGGTTTCGTCGGCGGTCGCCGTCGCAAGGCCTGAGTCACTTCACCATGTCGCATCTCCCCGCCGCGGACGCGCGGCGGGTCAACTCCCAAGCCCCTCGGCGCACGCACGCCGGGGGGCTTTCTTCATGCCACCGCAAGGCAAGTCCGGCCCGTGGGGCGGGGTTTGCCTTGGGGAGGTGGTGATCGCCACTGACTCCTTGCCACACCGTATCCTGCCCCGCCCCGCGTGCGGCACGCGGTCCATTCACCAAGGAGCCACCATGACCGGAACCCTCGTCCTTGCCCTCACCCTCGCCCTGCAGGGGGCGCCCGCATCCAGGCCGGCCGCCCCGATCGCGGTGACGCAGCCTGCAGAGGCCGGTCCGTCGCTGAGCGTTCCTGCGGAGTTGGCGCGGCTGACCACCAAGGACACCGTGGCGGTGGTGTTCGTGCCAAACGCCGCCGAGGCGGACGAGGTGGCCCGAAAGTTGACGGAGGCCAGCGGTCCCGCATCGGACATGATGCCCATGGGGGCGTCCTTCCGGCAGCTGCTCAAGGAAGGCATCCGCACCGATCTGGACATTCCCATGGACCAGCCCGTGCTGTGGTGGATCGAGCTTCCGCCCTCGAGCGAGGACGAGCCCGGCATGGGCATGAGCGAGATGGTCTTTCACAGCGCGTTCCGGATTCCGGGTGCCGAGGCGGCCATGACCAAGGCCCGCGAGCAGGCGCAGCAGGCGGCGGATCCCGCGGCGCGCGCCACCATGCCCATCCGCGCCCGACAGCGGCGCAGCTCGGTCAGCGTGCTGGCGGGCGATCTGGTGGTGCTCTCCAGCGTGAGCGAGCCTTTCGCGGCGCCGGCCCAGGGATCGGCGCCCAGCGCGTTGCTGGAGCGTCTCCCGATGAGCGCGGTGTGCGGTCGGCTGGACCTGGGTCGCGTGATGGCGGACCAGGGCGACCAGCTCCGCATGCTCGGCGGCCTGGCTTCCATGGGCCTGTCCGGCGGCTTCGAGGGCATGGACGAGGGCGACGCGAAGGAGACCGACGCCCAGAAGCGTCAGCGTGCCGTGAAGCGTCAGCTGGCCGATGCGGTGGGTCGTCAGATCGACAGCGTGGTGGACGTGCTGATGCAGCTCAAGCGGGCCACCTTCGCCGTGGTGCTCGAGGGTGATGACCTGAACGTGTGGGCCGACTGGTCGCGCGGCGCCGCGTTCCCCGCGGGCCTGAGCCCGACCGCCGTGCAGAACCTCTGCTCGATGCTGCCGGCGGGCATGAGCGCGTACTTCGGCATCTCCACCTCGGCCATGGGCACGCTCTACAGCGACAAGCTGGACATTGACGACGCCTTCGCCACGCTGGGCGCCACGCCCGAGCAGCGCGCGGCGTACGAGCGCGGCATGCAGAAGGCCCGCATGGCGCTGGAGATGATCCAGGATGGCGCCGTGGGCGGCATGGCCATGACGCAGGCAGGTGACATGCCCGACGCCAGCGTGGTGATGGCCTTCCGCGTGAACGATGCCAAGGCGTTCCGCACCACGCTGGTGGAGAGCCTGAAGGAGATCGCCGCCTCCGGCCTGGCGACCATCGACATCCAGGACGGTGCGGCCGACCTGCTGCAGGCCACCGTCACGCCCAGCGCCGTGCGCATGCAGGACATGATGGGCGTGTTCGGCGATGCCGACCAGGAGGCCATGGCCGAGGCGATCCGGCAGGCCACGGTGCCCTCCACCTTTGCGCTGCGTTTCAAGGGCAACGAGGTCCTGGCCACGCAGGGCCGCGGCGACAAGCCCGTGGATCCCGCCGCGCTGGCCCGGGCCGGCGCGCAGGACATTCGAGGCATGGTGGCGGCCCAGTCCTGGGGCACGGCGGACTGGTTCGGCGTGGTCAACCTTCGCCCGCTCGTGGCGGCCTCCATGCAGGAGTCCGCCGAGCTCGCGGCGGTGGAGCAGCCCGACGAGAAGGACGCCGCCAGGGCCGAGGCCGCCGCGGCGATGCGCAAGGGCGGCCCCATGCTGATCCGGCTGTGGCAGGGCGTGCAGGGTGACACGGCCAGGCTCTCGCTCCGCGTGAAGCTGTCCGAGTGGCGCAAGATGGTCGAGGACATGGAAGCCGCCAGCGAGCGGTTCGGCGAGGGCGACGACGAGGCCGAGGAGGATGACGGAGACGACGACGAGGCTGGCGACGACGAGCCCATGTGAGCCACCTACGGGGGCAAGCGCCTGTCGCCTCAGGCGCGGCGCCCGCCCCCGGTTGGTGGCATCAGGGCTCCATGTGCCAGGTGCCGCTGGGCCGGTCGTAGAGCAGCGTGGTCTCGCAGGGACGCTCGCGCCCCTCGGGGTCCGTGCCGATCCCCATCTCCAGGAAGCCAGCCCACACCTGCGTTTCCACGGGCCGGATCCGCACGCTGCCGGTGATGGCCAGAAGTCGCTCCACAAGCCCGTGATCCGGCGGCGCGATGCTGGCACGTGATTCCTCCAGCTGCTCGGCGGCGTATCTGGCGATGGCGTCGGCCAGCAGCGGCACCGCAGTTGCGGTGTCGGGTGCCCGAAGGTCCACGCCATCACCCACCGCCTGAAGGCGCCAGGTTGCCCGCACCATCGCCTGCACGCAGCCCTGCATGGAGCCGCCGCGGGCGCGGGGTTCAAGGCGATCGAAGGGAATGGGTTCGTTGGCGGGTTCCATGATGGGTTCCTCTGGCCCCCAAACGCAAAAGGCCCTGCTTCTCGGCAGGGCCTCGTCGTCGGGGTTCGTTGAGTGATTCTGTTACCGAACGCGACGCGGTCCTGCCTTCACGGGCACCATCACGGTGCGACCGTGACGATGGTTCGTGAGGGTCCACATGCCGCAGCACACCAGCGCGGCCAGGGCCGAGCAGGCGTTTCGAAGCATCGTGGACAGGCGGATCGCCAGTGACATCGGCGGGACGATAGCCCGTTGCGGCGCCAAGGCAAGTGGTGTCTGTGAGGATTCCTGTGGTTCCGGGGTACCAGTCCGCTGCCCGCGGCCCATAAGATGGACAGCGCGGTGCAGGACATCGCGGATCATGAGCGAGTCCAGCCGAGAACCGGAACCTGAACCGACCGAACCTGAGGCCTCGACCGAGGATCCGTGGGAACTTCCCGAGGCCTATCCGTCGAGTTGGGTGGTGTTCTGGCCGCATGCCGAGGCACCCACCCGCGAGGAGATCGGCGGTGCGTTCGCGGCGTGGATCGGCGAGGAACTGCAGGGCGATGCCCCCGAGGAGCCGGAGGAAGGCACGCTCTGGGCCTTCACCTTCTCCATGGAAAGCCTGCCCGCTCCCGTGCTGGTCTGGGCTGAACCGGCCCAGCCGCTGGATGGCGAGGACATCGAGGAAGCGGTGAAGAAGTGCCGCTGGGTGGTGCGGGTGCAGGCGGTGCTGCCCTTCGAGGAGCCGCACGAGGCCTACTTTCGGCTGGTGGCCATGCTGTCGGGAGCCATCGGCGACGCCCCTGGCGTGCTGGACGCGATCACCGGCCACTACCTGCCGCGTCCGGTGCTGGAGAGCGGTTTCCTGGCGCCCGAGGCCATGCCGCATGAGCGGTGGCTGTGGCGCGTGAGTGGCGCGGGACTGTCCGAGCCCACCGACAGCGGCGAGCGACCCACCATGCTGTTCACCACGGGCCTGTGGCGATGTGGCCGTCCTGAACTGGAACTGCTGGAGCTTCCCGCCGATCACGTGCGGGCCGGGCTCATCCTGCTCGATGCGCTGGCTGGCCTGCTGCTCGAGGGCGAGATGCCCGAGCCCGGCGAGGTCTTCGAGGCCGGTCCCGGCCTCGAGATCACGCTGCAGCCCTGGCGCGAGGTGGCGGCCACCATGGAGGAAGGCACGCCGGGTTCCGCCGCGTTCCGCGCGGCAGCGGGCCAGGCCGGCATGCCGAGCCCGCTGCTCGGCGTGCGCGCCGTGATCTGCCATCCACGGACCGTCGGCTCGTTCCGCCAGGTCTGGTCGTGGCCGCGCGATGCAGTCGCAGCCATCGAGAGCGGTCACGCCGCGCTGTATGCCACAGAACACGCCACGCGCGCCAGCCAGCGACGCGCCCAGCGGCGGTGGGAGGCATTCGCCACCGCCTTTGCCAGCCTGCGCAAGTCGGACGCGCCCGAGGCAGTGCGCGTGCGTGGCGAGGGGTTCCTGCTGCAGGCGCCGCTCGAGGGCGGATGCGATCCCGACCGCGTGGAGCAGGCGTGGTTTCGCCTGGTCCGTCTGGAAGGCGGTGCGGTGCAGGCAGCGCTGCTGGAGAAGCCGCGCAGCCGCGACGACCTGGATGCCGGAAGCGAGATGCGGGTGGACCCCGCCACCATCACGGACTGGCGTGTGGAGACGCCCGAGGGCGACTTCGGGCCGGAGCGGTGGGATGAGCTGCTGCCGGCGATCGACCGGCTGCGTGGGCTGTAGGGCGTCGGGACCTCGCTACCTTGCCGATCATGCGAACTCCTCTCGTGGTGCTCATGGGAACGGCCCTGGCCGCCGCCGGCTGCGGCTACCAGCTGCAGGGCCGGGCCATCTCCGGTGGTTTCGGCACCGCCATTCTGGTGCATCCGCAGGACGCGCGGCTTGGTGGCGCCGGCGTTTCGGGCGTGCGCGTGCAGCTGGTGCGCGATCCGGATCGGATGCGGCGCGAGGTGGTGGCCGAGACCGTCAGCGACGCGCAAGGCGACTTCACGCTGAAGACATCCTCGTTCGGCACGGGCTGGATGGACGAGCGATGGGAGATCGTGGCCACGCGGAGCGGATACGGCACCGCCCAGTCCCGAATGGAACTGCCGCTTGACGCGAGCGCTGTGCGGGTGCTGGTGGAGCTGGAGGGTGGCGGCCGGTAACGCGGGGGCGCACCCGCCCGTACACTCGAGGCATGCCCGCCAGTCGAAGCCGAAACACCGAGTGGCGCCGCAGCCTTCAGCAGGTGATGGAGAAGGGCGGCGGCCTGGAGCTGGCGGTGGCCCGCTCGCGCGACGACGGCCAGGCCGACCTGGTGTGGCGCACGCGTCTGACGCAGGTGGGAGACGACTTTCTCGAGGTGGAGCGGCCCCAGGCGCTGGGCAAGGGCATCGACCTGCAGTCCGGCGTGGCGCTGGTGGCGGCCTTCGTGATCGGGCAGAACCGCTTCACGTTCCGGACGCAGGTGCTTGGAAGCGTCCGCTCCGGCGGCGCCCGGCCCATGGAACTGGTGCGGCTGTCGATCCCCACCGAGATCGAGCGCTGCCAGCGACGGTTCGACCGCTTCGACCTGCAGGGCCTGAAGTTGCCCACGGTCACCCTGTGGCCGCTGCTTGATCCCAAGAGCGTCATCCCGGCGGAGCGGGCCAACGAGCTGGCCTTTGCCGCCTTCCAGAAGGGCGAGGTGGCGCCCACGACCGACGAGGGCCTGATGCCGCAGGTGGGACCGCCCATCACCGCCACCCTCATGAACATCGGCGGCGGCGGCGTGGGCCTTCGCGTGGAGCCCGGCGAGGCCGGGGCCCTGTCGCGCCACCGCGTGTTCTGGATGAAGGTGCCGCTCGGCAGCGAGCAGCCCGTGCCGCTGGTGAGCACCGCCAAGGTGGTGCACACGCACATCGACAGCATGCAGAACACCTACGCCGGCGTGGCCTTCGACTTCAGCTTCAATCCCGGCCACCAGGGCGTGGTCACCGCGCAGATCACGCGGCAGGTGCAGCAGGTGCAGGCACGGCAACTGCCGCACGCATGAGGTCGGCGGCGCGCTGCAGCACCGCCACCTTGGCGTGCGTCTCGCGCACCTCCTCCATCGGTTCCGAGTCGCTCACGATGCCGCAACCAGCGGCGTAGGTGATGTCCCATCCGCCCGGGGCGGCGGGTCGCAGCATGGCCGTGCGGATGGCCACGTTGAGCGAGAGCGAGCCGTCGGCGCCCAGCAGCCCGATCGCCCCGCAGTAGGGGCCGCGGTCGAAGCACTCCAGTTCACGGATCACCTGCATGGCGCGCACCTTGGGGGCTCCGGTGACCGATCCCGGGGGAAAGGTGGCGGCCACCAGGTCTGCCGGACCCAGGTCGTGACGCAGCCGGCCCTGAACCTCGGCCACGCCGTGCAGCACGGTCGCATGCGGCTCGGCGGCGCGTGCCGATCGCACCCGGACACTGCCCGGCTCGCAGGCCCGGGCCAGGTCGTTGCGCATCAGGTCCACGATCATGTGCAGCTCGGCGGCATCCTTCTCGCTGTCCAGGAACGCCGACGTGTCGGATCCAGCCGGTCTGGTGCCCTTGATGGGCCGGGTGATCACGGTGCCGTCGGGGTGGAGCTGCAGGAAGAGTTCGGGGCTCATGCTGGCCACCAGGCCCGCGGGGGTCTCCAGCCATGCGCCATACCGCGCGTGACTGGCACCCAGCGCCGCCAGCGCGAAGGCGCGCGGTGCACCGTGGCCGGCGGCCTTCCACCGGCGGGCCACGTTGGCCTGGAACAGGTCGCCCGAACGGATCAGCTCCACCGTGCGCGACACGAGTTCCGCGTAGTGCATGTCGCTCGAGTCGGGCTGGGGCGGGCCCATCGTGAAGGCGACCGGCGGCGGTGGCTCCGACATGGCGGCTTCCACGCGATCCCAGAGCGGATGCCGGCCACCCACGCGGAACCACCGGTCGGTGGCGGCATCGTGCACGATCGCCGCAAGGATCGGCGCGGCCTGCGCCAGCGGCCAGGGATGCGCGCCGCGAGCCACCGCACCCGTGGCAGGCTCGAGCGCGCTGCCCAGTTCGTATCCGAACTGCAGGATCCACCCGCCGTCACCGGGCAGGGCCGCGGCACGACGGTGGCGATCGGAGCGATCGTGCAGCCACGCGATCGCGGCGTGCCGCGAGGAGGAGGCGGGCAAGGCCTCCCAGGCGCCCGGCAAGGCCAGCACGCTCCATCGACTCCAGTGCCCCTGGTCGCCGGAGACGAACGCGGCCAACGGCGCGTCGGCGGGCCAGCGGGCCATGGCCTGAAGGGGATCGAGCCGCCATGGAACGGGCGTCGCCGGCATGAACCCATCCTAAACCGCAATTCCGCGCGAAACCGCGTGTGCGAGCGTGCGGGAAACCACTATTCTTGTTCCGCCTCGCGGCGACCGCCGCGGCTTCGCAACCAGTGCCCCGCGCGCCGGGGCAAGGAAAGATCCGCTCGATGTCCCTCGCCATGCCTCCGCGTTCCACCAAGCGTCCTGCCCGCACCGCCAAGGCCTCTGCCAAGGGCAAGTCCAGGGTCAAGGTGCCGTCCAAGCTCGTCTACTTCTTCGGCGCCAAGGGCACCGAGGGTGATGGCGGCAACAAGGCGCTGCTCGGCGGCAAGGGCGCCAATCTGGCGCGCATGTGCCAGTACGGCCTGCCGGTGCCTCCCGGCTTCACCATCACCACCGACGTCTGCACGCTGTACTACGAGGCGGGCAAGCGCATGCCGCCGCAGTTGCTCAAGGAGGTGAAGGCGCAGGTGGCCAAGTTGGAGAGGGCGGTGGGCAAGAAGTTCGGCTGCCGCAAGGATCCGCTGCTGGTGTCGGTGCGATCCGGTGCCCGCGACAGCATGCCGGGCATGATGGACACCATCCTGAACCTGGGCCTGAACGACCAGGCCGTGGAGGCCCTGTCCAAGGCGACGAGCAATCCGCGGTTTGCGTGGGACTGCTATCGCCGCTTCGTGCAGATGTACGGCGACGTGGTCATGGGGGTGCAGAAGCGCCACGAGAACGAGCACGAGCCCTTTGACGCCGTCATGGATGGCCTGAAGCACGAGGTGGGCGTGCAGGAGGACACGCAGCTCGGCGAGCCGCACCTGCGCGAGCTGGTCAAGCGCTTCAAGGCCCTCATCAAGGAGCGCACCGGCAAGGCCTTCCCGAGCGATCCCATGGACCAGCTCATGGGGGCGGTGGGCGCCGTGTTCGGCAGCTGGATGAACGAGCGCGCGGTCATCTACCGGGCCAAGTACCGCATTCCGCAGGAGTGGGGCACCGCGGTGAACGTGCAGGCCATGGTGTTCGGCAACATGGGCGACGACAGCGGCACCGGCGTGGCCTTCACGCGTGACCCCGCCACCGGCGAGAACGTGTTCTATGGCGAGTACCTGATCAACGCGCAGGGCGAGGACGTGGTGGCGGGCACGCGCACGCCGCTGCCCGTGGCCCACATGGCCAAGGACCGGACCATGGCCCCGATCCACCGCCAGCTGGAGAAGGTGCGGGCCACGCTGGAGCGGAAGTTCGGCGACGTGCAGGACTTCGAGTTCACCATCGAGCGCAAGAAGCTCTGGATGCTCCAGACCCGCAACGGCAAGCGGACCGCGCTGGCCTACGTGCGCATCGCGCACGACATGGTGAAGCAGGGGCTCATGACCCCCGAGCACGCCATCCGAAGCGCCGACCCCGAGGCCATGAACCAGCTGCTGCAGCCGGTGTTCGACCGAAAGGCCCATCAGGCCGCCCGCGACGCCGGCCGCATGCTCACCAAGGGACTGGCCGCCGGCCCCGGCGCCGCCAGCGGCAAGGCGGTGTTCAGCGCCGCCAAGGCGGAGGAGATGGTCAAGGCCGGCCACCACGTGGTGCTGGTTCGCCTGGAGACCAGCCCCGAGGACCTGCGAGGCATGATCGCCAGTGAGGGCATCCTGACCGCGCGTGGCGGCGTGAGCAGCCACGCGGCGCTGGTGGCCCGGCAGATGGGCAAGGTGTGCGTGGTGGGCGCGGGCGAGCTGGCGGTGGACTATCACGCGGCCACGCTGACCTGCCGCGGCGTCACCGTGCGCGAGGGCGATCCGATCAGCATCGACGGCACCACAGGCGAGGTCTTCGCCGGTGCCATCGAGACCGCCGACAGCGAACTCAAGCAGGTGCTGGTGGCCGGCACGCTCAAGCCCTCGGAGAGCCCGGTGTTCAAGTACTACAGCTTCATCATGAAGCTGGCGGACAAGTACCGCCGCCTGGGCATCCGCACCAATGCGGACACGCCCGAGCAGACGCGCAACGCCATCGCCTTCGGCGCCGAGGGCATCGGCCTCTGCCGCACCGAGCACATGTTCTTCGAGGGTGACCGCATCGACTTCATGCGGGCCATGATCCTTGCCAAGGACGAGCCGTCGCGGCGCTCGGCCCTGGACAAGCTGCTGCCCTTCCAGCAGGGCGACTTCGAGGGCATCTTCCGGGCGCTGGAGGGTCGGCCGGCATGCATCCGCCTGCTGGACCCGCCACTGCACGAGTTCCTGCCCCATGACCAGGCCGCCCAGGAGGCGCTGGGACGCAAGATGGGCGTGCCCGCGATCGAGATCGCCGCCCGCGTGCGCGAGTTGCACGAGTTCAACCCCATGCTGGGCTTCCGAGGCTGCCGCCTGGGCATCGTGTACCCGGAGATCAGCGAGATGCAGGCCCGTGCCATCCTGCAGGCCGCGGCCAAGGTGCAGAGCGAGGGGGTGAAGGTGAAGCCCGAGATCATGATCCCGCTGGTCGGCTTTGCCCGCGAGCTGGAGTTGCAGGTTGAGCTGGTGCACCGCGTGGCCGCCGAGGTGCAGCGCGCAACCCGGCAGAAGCTCTCCTACATGGTGGGCACCATGATCGAGATCCCGCGAGGCGCCCTCACGGCCGACCAGATCGCGCACAGCGCCGAGTTCTTCAGCTTCGGCACCAATGACCTCACGCAGACCTGCCTGGGCATGAGCCGCGACGACAGCGGCACCTTCCTGCCCCGCTACGCCGAACTGGAGATCGCCAAGGACAACCCGTTCGCCAGCATCGACGCCGGCGGCGTGGGGCAACTGGTCCGCACCGCCGTGGAGCGGGGACGCATGACGCGTCCCGACATCAAGCTTGGCATCTGCGGCGAGCACGGCGGCGATCCGGCCAGCGTGGGCTTCTTCCACGATGCCGGTCTGGCCTACGTGAGCTGCTCGCCCTTCCGCGTGCCGGTGGCGCGTCTGGCGGCGGCCCGGGCGGCGGTGCAGGAGTCGGACCGCGTGAAGGCCTCCAGGGCCAGGAAGTCCTGAGGCCAGAATTGCGACGGGTCACGGCAGGCCTGGTGCTGATGGCAGGGGCGGTGGCGGCCTGTCAGAGCGCCGCGTACGGCCCCTGGCCCAGGCGGCCCGTGCCGGGAACGCAGCGGCAGTACACCTGTCGCGTGGCGCGCGAGGCGCCCATCCTGGACGGTGTGCTGGACGATCCCGTCTGGGCGGGCGCGCCCTGGAGCGAGCCGTTTGTGGCGCTCTCGGGAGACGAGGCGGCGCCATGTCCTCGGACATGGTTCAAGTTGCTCTGGGACGAGCGCCATCTGTACGTGGCCGCGGTCATGCTGGGAGATGACGTGCGTGGCGGCAGCGACCTGGAGTGCTACCTTGATCGGCAGGCCATCGGCTCCCAGTGGTACGAGCTCATCGCCAACCCGGCCGGAGCGGTACGCAGTGCCTTCGTGGTGCGTCAGGGAAGTGAACGAAGGATCACGGCGAACGCCTGCCCCACGCTGGACGGCGCGGCGGAGGTGCAGGGCTCGCTGGACAAGCCCGGGGACGCGGACACGGGCTGGATCGTGGAGATGGCGATCCCATGGTCCTGTCTGAAGCCGCCTCAGGCATCGGGCGTGGAGCCGGACTCCGAGGATGGCACCTTCCCGGTGATCGGTGACATCTGGCGCATGAACTTCGTGCGGCGTGATCCCACCCTCGTGCCGCCTGCGGACACGAGCGCGGCACCCGCCTCGGACGACCTGTGGGCCTGGACGCCGGAGTGGTCGGCCGGCACTGGCAACGCCGAGCATTGGGGACGCGTGCAATTCACCCGCTAGCGAAACGCCGGCTGCCCTGAACGGATTATGGGTCGGGACGCCGCGTCGGGGCCCGCGGGTGACGCCGTGAATCGGCGATCTCCGCGCACTCCGTCGCAGCCGATCGCGACCGCTTGCCGAATACGTCCCTTCAGGAACGCCGAATGAACCGTCGCCGCACCCAGACCATCGAGCCCGTCCCCGTGGAGTCCGGGGTTGAGACTTCGCCTGCCCGCATCCTGGAGGAACTGGAGATCGCCCCGGAGCCGGGCAGCCTGTTCCATCAGGTCCTCACCCAGGTGCTGGCGGCCGCGCCGCTGGTGGGCATGCGGCACGAGCACCAGCTCATGTTCGCCCAACCCAAGAACGAGGTGGTGGTGCACTTCCCGGTGCTCATGGATGACGGCCGGCACCGCATCTTCACGGGGTACCGGGTGCAGCACAACAACGCGTTGGGTCCGTACAAGGGTGGCCTGCGATTCCATCCGCACGTGACGCTGGACCAGATGAAGGGCCTGGCCATGATCATGAGCCTCAAGTGCAGCCTGATGCGGCTGCCCTTTGGTGGCGCCAAGGGCGGCGTGCGTTGCAACCCGCGCGAGCTGGCCCGCGACGAGCTCATGCGCGTCACGCGCCGCTTCTGCAGCGCCATCAGCAACCAGATCGGTCCCGACTACGACATTCCCGGTCCGGGCGTGGGCACGGACAGCCAGACCATGGCGTGGTTCGTGGACACCTTCGCCCAGACCACGCCCGAGCACGGTCGCCAGGACACCACGCGGGCCGTCACCGGCAAGCCGGTCGAGCTGGGCGGCGTGCCCGGACGCGACCGAGCCAGCGCCATCGGCATGGTGATGGTGCTCGAGGAGATGCTGCCTGACTTTGGCATGCAGCTCAAGGGCCTGCGATTCAGCGTGCTGGGGTTCGGCAAGGTGGGCAGCTGGGTGGCCCGCATCCTGCAGGAGCGCGGGGCCACGCTGGTGGCGGTGATGGACGACTCCGGCGCCATCCGCGACGACCGCGGCCTGGATGCCCGGGAACTGGTCGCGCACCTCCATGCCCACGGTGGCGTGCGCGGCACGCCGCAGGCCAGGTCGGTGGATCGGTCCGGATTCCTGCGGGCACCGGTGGACCTGTTCATTCCCGCGGCGCTCGAGGGCATGCTCGACGCGTCCAGTGCCGCCATGATCCAGGCCCGCGTGGTGGCCGAGGCCGCAAGCCTTCCCACCACGCCCGAGGGCGACGAGGTGCTGATGCAGCGCGGGGTGGAGGTGCTGCCCAGCCTGCTCTGCAACGCCGGTGGCCTGGTGGCCAGTTACCTGGAGTGGACCATGAACAAGAGCTCGCAGGCGATCACGGCCGCCGAGATGGAGGAGCGGCTTGGAGCCCAGATGACGGGGGCGGCACGTCGCGTGCGACTGGCCCGGCACCGTTTCGAGACGGACCTGCGCACGGGTGCCATCTGCGCGGCCCTGGAGCAGATCGGCCGTGTCCACGAGCTGCGAGGCGTGTTCCCCTGATCAGTGCAGGCAGGCCCGGATCCGCGCCGAGAGGTCGGCGCCGGCTTCCGGAGCGAGCGTCTCGGGCTGCCAGCGGATGCCCAGTCCGCGCCCATCCTCGAGCCGCGGGATCACGTGAAAGTGCACGTGCATCACGGCCTGGTGCGCCAGGGTGCCGTTGTTCTGCAGCACGTTGTAGGCGGTGGTGCCGGTGGCCTGCATCACAGCACGGGCCACGCGAGGCAACGCGGCCCCAACCGCGGCCGCCGAGGCCTCGGAGAGCTCGTGCAGGAACGCCCGTTCCTCGCGCGGAACCACCAGCGCGTGCCCCGGACTGAGCGGATGCACGTCCAGGAACGCCACGACGTGCTCGTTCTCGAGAATGCGGTGGCAGGGGATCTCGCCGCGGATGATTCGGGTGAAGATGCTCACGGCGGCAGCGTATCGGCGTCATCGCTGAACATCGGCTCGTAGCATCCACGCATGTCCCCCGCGACCCCTCGCGCCGGATCCCGAGCCCTGATGCCGTCCCGTCGCGAACTCGACAGGATGGTGCGCGCCTGGCTGCGTGAGGATCTCGGTTCTGCCGGCGACATCACCAGCAAGGCCATGATTCCCGCGGCGCGTGCGGCAAGGGCGGTGCTGCGAGCCCGCGGTCCGGGCGTCTTCGCCGGCGCGGAGGTGGCCCGCCGCGTGGTGGCGATCGGCGCGCCGCGTGTGCGGCTTGGCATGCGGTGCCGCGAAGGCGATCGCTTTCGGCGGGGCGACACCATCCTGACCTTGCATGGCCCGCTGCGGCAGATCCTGGCCGTGGAGCGCACGCTTCTCAACGCGCTCGGCCGCCTGTGCGGCGTGGCCACGGCCACGCGCGAGCTGGTGGATCGGGTGCGCGGCACCGGCGCGCGGATTCGCGACACGCGCAAGACCACGCCGGGCCTGCGGTTGCTGGAGAAGCACGCGGTGGCGTGCGGTGGCGGCCTGCGGCACCGCGTCGGGCTCCATGACGCCTTCCTGGCCAAGGACAACCATCTCTCGGGTATCCCGGCCGCAGCAGTGGGAGCAGCGGTGCAGCGAGCGGTGCAACGCGTGCGAAGGACCTGCCGACCCGCGTTCGTGATGGTGGAGGTGGACACGGCGGCGCAGTTCCAGTCGATCGTGGGGTTGCCGCGTGGCGTGGTGGACGTGGTGCTGCTGGACAACATGGCTCCGGCCGCCATGCGGCGCCTGGTGGCGCGGCGCAATCGTCTGGCGCCGTGGCTCAGGCTGGAGGCCAGTGGTGGCGTGACCCCGCGCACCGTGCGTGCCATCGCACGGAGTGGCGTGGACTTCATCAGCGTCGGTGGCATCACCCACTCGGCCCCGCAGGTGGACCTGGGCCTGGACATGGTGCCCATGGCATGAGCGTGGAGCCGCCGCTGGAGGCGTGGCCCGACGTGCTGGAGCGGGCCTGTGCGCGGACCACCGTGTTTCGGCAGGTCTTCGTGTTGCGCCAGACCGACAGCACGCAGGATGCCGCCGAGCGCATGGGTGTGCCCACCGGATCGGTGGTGGTGGCGGGGCGGCAGACGCGAGGGCGCGGGCGCCTGGGTGCCGCTTGGAGCGACACGCAGGCGGATGGTCTGGCGGTCACCTTCGTGGTGCAGGTCCTGGAGCCGGAGCGTCTGAGCATGGCATCGGCGCTGGCGGCGGCACGAACGGTGCGGCGGGGCCTGCCGCCGGACGCCGCCATGCGCGTTGGCCTGAAGTGGCCCAACGACGTGGTCGCGATCGGGCCCGGACCAGCCGTGCGCAAGATGGCAGGGGTGCTGGTGGAGACGCGTCAGCGGCGAGCCAGCATCGGCATCGGCATCAACGTGGGTCAGCGCACGTTCACCGGGGCTCTGACCGGACGCGCGATCAGCATGGCCATGCTTGGAGGCGTCGCCGATCGTCGCGCCGTGCTGGAGGACCTGATCCAGCACCTGGATCAGTCCCTGTCCATGGACCATGCGGATCTGGTCCGCGCGTGGAGCGAGCTCGACCGCACGGCGGGCATGGATCTCGGCTTTCTCACGCCCGAGGGACTGGTGCGAGGCACGGTGCTGGACTGCGACCCGCTCCGCGGACTCCGTGTGCGAACGGCGTCGGAGGAGGTGTTCCTGCCATCCGCCACCACCCGCGTGCAGGTGGAGCCGCCCGAGGACCGATCTACAATGTCAGCCCCATGAGCCGAGCCACCGTCATTCCGCTGCTGCTGCTGGCTCAGGCGGCTCTGGCTCAGGCGACCGATCCGGGCGACCTGGTGCCGGTGGAGCAGGGTGTGTCCGACATGAACGCGCTGGGCACCTCGCTTCGGCTGCAGCCGGTGGAGCTGGGGGAGGGCAATTCCTTCCAGCGCCTCTTCGGCGTGGCGGGCCGTCCGGACCTGCTGGTGCGAAGCCAGGGTGGCCTGTACGCGGTGTTCGAGCAGAGCGACTACATGACCGTGACCAAGGGCAATCGCAGCCGTACCTACACCGTCTGGCCGGCGGGCACCATCTTTCACATCGGTCGACCCGACTTCACCGACCTGCGTTCCGTGGGCATCCGGCACGGTCCCCATGCCACCACGCTCGCCTCACCGGGACTGCAGCCCGCCGAGCGACGAGGCATGGACTTGCCTGACGCCCGACTGCAGACACCGAGACTTGGCCAGCCGCTTCATGCTCAGGCTGAGGACACGCGGGCGTCGGATGCTCGTCTTGAGCACCCACGCGTGGAGTCGACCACGGACGGTCGCGTGCGGTCGGGATTGCCCGGATTCGGCTCACCGGAGCGGTCCTCGTCACCGGCCCGTTCACCGCGTGCGGTGCCACCCGCTGGGCATGAAGCCAACGCCCCAGAGAACGGTCCAACGCCTGCCGCGCCGCGTCCAGCCAAAGGCGAGCCGGATGCCGTGCCATCGGCGGATCCGGCACCCGAGCCTCCGGCGCCCGCATGCCCTGCCGCGTGACAGCCAGCCTGCTGGCCCTGATCCCGTGCATCGCGCTTGGCCAGCTCCGACCTCAGGATGCCGAGCCGGTCGCGGTGCAGGGCGGCATCCTTGCCGTGATGATGATCCCGCAGGACGACCGGCCGTGGCCGGACACGCTGCCGGTTCGTCGCGCCGACTCCGCCGAGCCCATCACGGGCCTCCTGGCCTGGATCGGGCCGCAGCAACAGGCCGTGTCGCGACACTGGACCATGGCGGATGAGGGGCTGGATGTCCGGCCTGCGTCACGCGCGCCCGCGTCGCCTGCGGAACGCCAGGCCGGTGTTCTGGTCCTGCTGGCGGCCATGCCACGCGACCATGCCGAGGAACTGTGGATCGAGGGCGTTCGCGTCCGGCCACGCTGGCTGTCGATCACCATGCCGGAACCGGACGATGCCTGGCCGCCCATGCCGCGGTCTCCGCCACCGGCACTCGACCAGCCCGATCCGGCAGCGCCTTCGGAGTGGTTCCGCTGGTGGCTGATGGCCGATGCGTTGCAGGCACGGCCGCCCGAGCCCGCCGGCGACACCGTCACGCGCCTGCTGGCGCTGCAGCGGGCCCAGTTGTGGCAGGCTGGCCTGGAGCGCGTGGAGCGTGCCAGTCCCGGTGTGGCCGCGGCGCTGCGCGATCGCCTGACCGCCTGCTGCCGGGATCCGCGACAGGTCACCGGTGGATCGGTGGCGGCCTGGATCGCACGCGCCGACGATCTGGCCACGCTGCTGTCGCTGCTGCTGGATGGAACCCGCTCGGACATCCAGGTGATGGAGGCGGCGCTCACGTGGCTTCGAGCTGTACCGCCGCTGACCGTGTGGATGTCCGGCGATGACGGCCGTGGGGTCCGGATCTCGGCCCTGAACCCCGGTGGCGAGGAGGTGATCGCCTCGCTCAGGTGGGCGGAGAGTCCGCACACGCCACCGCTGCCACTGCGCGTGCCGGCCCGAGGATCGGGCGAGCAGACCATGGAGCGACCGGCCGAGCTGCTTCCGGATCTCCGCACGGGCCTGGCGGCTCCGGTCGATGGCACGCTGCTCGTGTCGAGTGGAGACTGGACGCTTCGCGTACCCATTCCCCGATCGATGCCAGCGGCGCAGCCGCCTGGTTCTCCCATGGGTGTGCTGCTTCCGGCGCTGCGCCTGGCGGACGCGCAGCGCCTTCGCATCGAGCCGCCGCCCCCAGCCTGGCGCACCACCGCCAGCGTGCGCCGCCAGGATGAGGCATGGGAGGTGTTCGTGGAGTGCCTGCGCCCGGAACCCGCGGACCTTGATGAGCTGGAGGTGCTGATCGGTGAGGGCGATGGCCCCCTCACTCGCGTGCTGGTGCGCGAGCAAGGTGAGCCGCGGATCGAGGGGGCTGAAGCCGGCGCGCTGCAGGTGCGACGTGGCCGCTTTGCCGACCGATGGCGGTGCGTGATTCGCATGCCCGATGGATGGCCCACGGCGACGGATACGGCGGGCCGCTGGATGCGCCTGGGCGTGGCCCGCTCACCCGCCGGCGTGGGCTCCCGTCAGACAGCCACCATGGCCGTGCCCTCGTGGCAGCCCTTGCCGCTTCTCACGCTCGACGCGTCGCGCTGGTGGAGTCCGTCGGACGCGGTGCCCGAGCCGTCGCCCTGAGACGCACGCACGATCACCGCGTCCCGGACATCTATACTCGCCCGCATGTCCGCGGCCCAACCCCGCATCGTGGCCCTGCTCAACCAGAAGGGCGGCGTGGGCAAGACCACGACCACGGTGAACCTGGGCGCGGCGCTCGCGCTGGCCGGCCTGCGCACGCTGCTCGTGGACCTGGATCCGCAGTCCAATCTCTCGCTGCACTTCGGCGTGGAGGCCGACGAGGGACGCCCGAGCACGGGGAACCTGTTCGCGGATCCGCCTGCGGCCGCCGCGGACTGCCTGGTGTCGGGCCGCGACAACCTCGCCTTCATCCCGGCGGACACGGAACTGGCACTGGTCGAGGGCGAACTGGCCGGTCGTGAGGGCGTGCAGGGCGTGCTGCGCGAGGCGCTCCGGCCGCTGCATGACCGATTCGACTGCATCCTGCTGGACTGCCCGCCGGGGCTGGGCGTGCTCAGCGTGAACGCGCTCACCGCGGCGCACGAGGTCTTCGTGCCCATGCAGGCGCAGTACCTGGCGTTGCGCGGTTTGGAGAAGTTGCTGGGCACGGTGCAACTGGTGGCGGCGGGGCTGAACCCCGGACTGGCCTGCACGGGCGTGATCCTCTGCATGCACGAGACGCTCTCGAGCCATGGCAAGGCCGTGGTCGAGGACATCCGTGCTCATCTCGAGCAGTTCCGCGGCATGGACGTGCCGTGGCGAGACTGCCGTGTGCTGCATCCGCCCATCCGCCGCAACATCAAGCTGGCCGAGGCACCCAGCTTCGGCAAGACCATCTTCGACTACGACCCGCGCTGCCCCGGTGCCGAGGACTACCGCCGCCTGGCCCAGGACGTGCTGCAGATGTGGCGCGAGCGCGGCGCGACGCTGCCGGCGGCCTCGGTGCAGGGCTGAGCCATGGCTCTGCAGGTGGCGATCATCGGTGGCGGCCTGTCTGGACTGGTGGCGGCGCGCGTGCTGCAGCGTGAGGGCGTGCCCTTCACGCTGATCGAGGCGGCGGATCGCCTGGGCGGCCGCGTGGCCACGGCCACGGTCGACGGATTCCGCATCGACCGCGGCTTTCAGGTGCACCTGCCGGCCTACCCCGAGGCGGGCGAGTGGCTCGATCGGACCGCGCTGGACCTGCGGCCACTGCCGCGGCAGGCGCAGGTGTGGAACGGTCGCCGCTTCGTGCATGTGGGTCACCCGCTGGAGGTTCCCCTGGGTCCGCTGCAGGCGCTGCTGGGCGGCGTGGGAGGCCCCGGCGCGGTGCGGTTCATGCTGCGGCGTCTGGTGCCCGCCATGCTGCACCCCACGCCCACCGAGCCGTGGCTGCGTGGCGAGACGGCGCTTTCGCTGCTGGATCGTGAAGGCGCAGGCCGGCGATTCATCGATCGCTTCATGCGGCCCTTCTTCGGTGGCGTCTTCCTGGATCGCACGCTCTCGATGGATGCTGGATTGCTCGAATTCCTGTTCGTCATGTTCGCCCGGGGCGGGGCGGCCATTCCTGCCGACGGCATGGAGATGCTGCCGCGCAACCTGGCGGCGGGCGTGCCATCGGAGCGTGTGCGGCTGGGCTGCACCGTGCACGCCGTGGATCGTCAGCAGCACGGATGGACCGTTCGAACCGCGGCCGGTCCTCTGAGCGCCGCGGCGGTGATCGTGGCCGTGGATGCATCCGCGGCATCCCGGCTGCTGCCGGGACTGCCCGAGATCGCCTGGCGTTCCACCGTGCAACTGGCCTTTGACGCACCGCGTGCCACCATGCCCGCATCGCTGGCCGCGCCCGTGCTCCATCTGGATGGGGAGGGCACCGGTCCCATCAATCATCTGGTGCATCTCTCGGCGGCATCGGAGCGATTGGCCCCGCCTGGCCGGGCGCTGCTGAGCGCCAGTTCGGTCGATCCGGCCTGGATGGATCTGGGAGCCCGCGGCGTGGAGCAGGCGGCACGCGATCAGTTGCGACGATGGTTCGGGCCCACGGTCGACGGCTGGCGTCTGATCCGCAGCGACGTGGTGCGTCAAGCCCTGCCGCGTCAGTGGCCAGTCGACCTGGAGCGACGTCCGCTGCCGGACCGTGGTCATGGCCTGTTCATGGCCGGGGACTGGCTCAGTGAGGGTTCGATCGACGGCGCGATGCGATCAGGCCGCACCGCCGCCCGCGGGGTCGTCACCTGGCTTCGCCGGGTCCCTTGACGACACCGGCTCCACCACCACGGTCGCCCGGCTCATGGCCGGATTGATGGGATTGCTGCGAAAGTCCACCGTCACGCGACGCGTGTCCTTGTCGAACACCAGTCTTCCCTCATGGGTGCCCACGCGGCGCTGCTGCAGCGACCATCCCCGCTCCACGAAGGCCTCCACCATCTCCTCGGCGAACGCGTCGCTCTCCTGGATCGGTCCGCGGAAGGTGAAACGGCCTCCAAGCAGTCGACCCGAGCTCTGGTCGATCTCGCTCGCATGCCGGCTCTCCATCTCGGGAGGGGCCGCCACGTCGCTCTCCAGGATGGTCTCGGGCTGCCCCGAACCCAGTCGCGAAGCCATGCGACCGAGCCGTGCCACGCAGCCACCGGCGTGCAGCACCAGCCATGCACCGAGCAGCGTCCAGAGCAGAAGTGCAGACCGCTTCGGCATGAAGCCGATCCTACCCCCACCATCCGACCCATGGCCTTCGAGAAGCATGTCCTGACGATCTCGCGGCTGACGCTGCTCAGCCGCCTCACCGGACTGGCCCGTGACGCGGCGCAGAGCCGCGTGTTCGGCAGCGGGCCGGTCATGGACGCGTTTGCGCTGGCCTTTCAGGTGCCCAACCTGTTTCGCAGGCTCTTCGGCGAGGGCGCGCTCACCGCCAGTTTCGTGCCCACCTACACGACCCTCGAGCGAGCCGATCCCGAGGCGGCGCGGCGGTTCGCGGGCACGCTGCTGACGTTGCTGACGATCCTGCTCGCCGGGATCACGCTGCTGGGCGAGGTGGTGCTGGCGTCGCTGCCCACATCCACGCCGGACCAGTCGCTCACGGTGCGCCTGACCGCCGTGATGCTGCCCTACATGCCCATGGTGTGCGTGGTGGCCCTGCTCGGGACGATCCTCGGCGTGCATGGCCGTTTTGGTCCGGCGGCCTTCAGCCCCATCGTGCTCAATCTGGCGATCGTGGGTGGATGCACGCTGGCATGGATGGTGCCGGGCGCCGGCGAATCGTCGGACCGGGCTCGCATCGGCTGGGTCGCCATGGCCGTGCTGGTGGCGGGGGCGCTGCAGCTGGCGTGGATGGCGTGGTCGATGCGGGGACTCGGCGTGCGTCCCGCGATGGCGGTGCGCGCGGATCGCCAGCCGCTGGGACAGGTGATCCGCTCCATGGCGCCCATGATGATCGGCCTGGCCTCGTACCAGATCAACGTGCTGATCGACAGCCTGATCGCCAGCTACCCGACCGCGGTCGGTCCCACCATCCTCGGCATGCCCTTTCCCCTGGAACAGGGCAGCAACGCCACGCTGAACTGGGCGGCGCGGCTCTACGAGTTTCCGCTGGGTGTCTTCGGGATTGCCGTGGCCACCGCCATCTACCCGTCCCTTGCCCGCCAGGCGGGAGAGCCCGCGGCCCTTGTTCACATGCTGCGGCGCGGTGTCCGCCTGGTCGCGTTCATCGGCATCCCCGCCAGCGTGGGGCTGATGCTGGTGGCCGACCCCTTGGCGGCGGCCGTCTATCAGGGTGGGCGTTGCGGTCCCGAGGAGGTGCGCCAGATCGCCACGGTGCTGGTGGCCTTCTCGCCGGCCGTGGCCGCCTTCTCGGCCATTCACCTCCTTTCGCGGGCGCTGTACGCGCTGGGTGACGCCCGCACGCCTGCCCGCATCACGATGCGACTGGTGGGACTGAACCTGGTGATCAATCTCGTCGTCATCTTCACGCCACTGGGACTCTCGGGCATGGCGTGGAGCACGAGTGTGTGCGCCTACCTCAATGCCGCCATGCTCTGGCGCAGCCTCAACCGGCGGGTCGGACACCTGCTCGATGACGTGCTGTGGCGCAGCCTGGCCAAGACCATGCTTGCCTCCGCCGTGATGGCCGTGGCGGTGGTGCTGGTGGGCCAAGCCTTGCCGGAGGGTGGGGCGTGGAGCATGCAACTGCTCCGTCTGACGGTGCTTGCGACCGTGGGAGCCCTGGTCGTGTTCCTGATGGCTCGGTGGCTGCACATGCCCGAGTGGCGGTGGGCGATCGGTCGAGGGGATGCCGAGCCTGCGGCCGAGGATCTCGGATCATGAATCCGCGCGATGTCACGGAAAAATGGCCTCGCCTGGCTCATGGGCGGTTTCGTCATGGCGTAATGGGAGCAGGCGGAGCCGGCCGAGAAGTCTGGTCACGCCCACACAGCGACTCCGCCGGCCGCCTCCTGCGTCGGGGGCGGCCATTTCCAGCAACCTCAGCGACCGACGGCTCGGCCCCGTCGGTCGCTGCCGTTCACGGAGGTGCTGGCCTCACCGGAGCATTCCGCGTGCGCCGTCTCACACGAACGGATCCAACCCGTATCTGGAACGTGAACCACGGCAGGCCTGAACCGGGCCTTCCCGGGCATCACGGCCGTGGAGCGCCACCGCGGCCTTTCAACCCCGACGTCTCCGCGGCGCCGCACCTGAAGTTCCGTGCGGCGCTATTTCATGCGCCGCGTGTCGGCGATCATGCCCGGACATGCCATGCGGCGCCGTTCCGCTCCACCGGCCGGTAGAGCGTGTCGCGCTCCACGGGTCGGAATCCCGCGTCACGGATCGCACGGGTCAGGTCGCTCACGCTGGTTTCCTGGTGGTTGCCCTCGCCGACGGCCTTGGTGATGTCGTACCAGACCACGGTGCCGTCCACGTCGTCGGCGCCGGCGCTGAGCATGAGCTCGGCCATGGGCAGCGTCTGCATGATCCAGAACGCCTTGACGTGCGGGAAGTTGTCCAGCATCAGCCGGGCCACGGCCAGCGTGCGCAGATTCTCCAGGCCCGTGGGCGCGGGCAATCGCTCCAGCTCGCTCTGGTTGGGATAGAAGGGCAGGGGGATGATGGTCTGGAAGTAGCCGGTCGTCAGGCCCTGCTGCCCGGGCATGGGCAGTCGATGGCCCGGGTAGCGATCCGCCGGACCGGTCAGGACCACCTCGCCATCGGGGCCCAGCGGGATTCGCTGAGCCGCGGCCCAGTCGCGGAGCGTGCGATCCTGCTGGCGCCGCAGCAGGTGCATGTGGTGCAGCCGCTCGGGCCGCCGCTCGACGTGGCCGTAGAGCATGGTGGCGTTGGAGTTCAGGCCCAGCTCGTGGGCCGCGCGGTGCACGTCGAGCCAGTGGTCGGCGCGGATCTTGCCCTTGAAGGCCTCGTCATGCACGCGGTCGTCGAAGACCTCGGCACCGCCGCCGGGCAGGCTGCCCAGGCCCGCGTCGCGCAGGTCGCGCAGCACCGCCTTGATGCCCTCGAAACCCTCGCCGCCGCGCTTGCTGATCCGCTGCAGGTGCACGATCTCCACGGCCGTGAAGGCCTTGATGTGGATCTGCGGCACCGCGTGCTTCATGGCCCGCAGCGTGTCCAGGTACCACTGGAACGGCAGCCACGGGTGCAGTCCGCCAACCATGTGGATCTCGGTGGCGCCTGCCGCGGCGGCACCCTGCACGTCGCGCACGATCTCGTCGGTGCTCTTCTCGTAGGCGCCGTCCTGGTCCTTCTTGCGATGGAACGCGCAGAACTTGCAGCTGAGCGCGCACACGTTGCTGTAGTTGATGTGACGGTTGACGTTGTAGTACGCCACGTCACCGTGCAGGCGCCGCCGCACCAAGTCGGCCATGGCCAGCACGCGGTGCACGTCAGCCGTCTCGTACAGAGCCCGTCCGTCCGCCTCATCGAGCCGCTCACCGATTTCTACCTTCGCCTCGATGGCATCGAGGGCCCGATCGAGGCCAGGGGGCGGAAGGGGGCGGTCCAGCGTCTGCACAGGCATTCCGCGATGGTAGGGAGGGGGCGGGTTTCCCGGCGAACCCGGCGGCAGCCGGGGCGTCACACATCGGTCGGAACCCTCCGTATCTGGATCCGGAAAGGCCCGCCGGCCTCCGACAGGGATGGCGGGGACAGGGGTCGCGGCGGGGAGTGCGCTGCCGACCAGAAGTGCGAACGGGCCGCAGGAGGGTGCGGCCCGTTCCCATGCGCTTGCCAGGGCGACGCGTTGCAGTCGCGTCCGAGGCCGGATCAGCCCTGGGGCGGGCCGCCCGCAGCCGCGGATGCCGCCGGTCCAGCGGCCACCGGGGGCCGATCGCTGCCGGGGATGGGCTCCATGGTCATCGGGTCCCGCAGTGGCAGGTGCGTCACGCCGCCGCCGAGGATGTCGGCCATCCGGGCCCGACCGTTCAGGTCGCCAGGCGCGATGGTGTTCCAGTCGCCCACCACCAGAATGGCGACCTGGTCCGGGTGCAGGTACCTGCGTGCCACCCGCTGCAGGTCATCCGCGGTGCAGGCATGCACCTTGTCCCGGAAGGTGGTCCACCAGTCCCCGGGCCGGTCGGTCCACTCGTCGCTCACGAACACGCCCAGCATGGCCGGCTTGCTCTCGAAGGTCCGCGGGAACGTCTCGATGAACTGCCGCTTGCTCGTCTCGAGCTCCTCGGCGCTCACCGGCGTGTCGCGGATGCGCTGCATCTCCTCCAGGATCAGCCGCGTGGCCAAGGCCACGGTGGGGTTCTTGCTCTCGAAACCCGCGCGCCACTCGCCGGGGTAGTGCACCTTGGCATTCAGCCGGCTGCCCGCCGAGTAGGCCAGGCCCTCGTTGCTGCGCACCTGCTGCATGATGCGGCTGCTGAAGCCACCGCCGCCCAGGATGTCGTTCAGCAGCAGGTAGGGAATGTAGTCCGGGTCGTCGCGGGTGATGGCTCGCATGCCGATCGCCACCTTGCCCTGGGGAATGTCCTTCTGCACGTGGTACACGCCCGGCGTCAGGCTGGCGGTGGGGGCGACCGGATCCGCCTGCCGCTCGCCGCGTTCCCAGCCATCGAAGGCCGCGTCCAGCTTGGCCAGCATCTGCTTGGGGTCAAAGTCGCCGCTCACGGCCAGGATCACGTTGCCCGGGTTGAAGATCCGCCGGTGCAGCTGCCGCATGGCCTCGGGCGTGATCGCCTTCACCCCGCGTTCGGTGGGCTGGCGGGCCTCGAAGTGGTCCGGGCCCCACATGAGCATGGCCCACTCGCGCCGCATGATGTCGCCCGCGTCGTCGTTCCGCTGCTTCATGCCCTCGAGCATCTGGCCGCGGTTGGTCTCCAGCCGCCCGGCGTCGAAGCCCGGGTTGCGGAGCATGTCCACGAACAGGGCCAGGCTCTCGTCGAAGTTGCTGGCGAGGCAATTCATGGTGGCCGAGCTGGTGGTGTCGCCGCAGCTGGTGCCGCACTGGGTGGCCATGAAGTCGAAGGCCTCGTCCACCTCGCCTGGTGACCGGGTGGCGGTACCGCCGTCGCGGATCATGCGGCCCATCATGCCCGCCAGTCCGACCATGTCCGCCGGATCAAGGTTGCTGCCGCCCTTGAAGGTCATGCTCAGGCTGATCAGCGGGAACTCGCGGCTCGGTGCCAGATACACGGGCGTACCGTCCTTGAGCGTGTGCCGGTAGGCAGATGCCTGCGGCGGGTCGAACCGCAGCGGCCCGAAGGCGATGTCCTCGGGTCGCTGGGGGATGCCTGCGGAGGTGGCGGCGTCGTTGGCGAGCGCGGCGCACGCGACCGCGATGGAAAGCGTGATGGCGATGGTTCGCATGGACTGGTTCCTCGGGTGGGGATGCACGGAATCAACCTTCGGCGCCGGCGGACGAGCCGCCCTGGACTTCGGCCAGTCGGGCCTGGATGCGCCGCTTCAGGTACTCGAACATGGGCTTCATCTGCGGCGGAACCTGTCCGGCCTGCTGCTCCATGGCCGCCAACGCCTGGCCCAGTTCGTCGGCGTCGGTCATCTGGGCCAGTTGCGCGGCCATCTGCCTGGCCCGGGCCCGCATGGGCGCGGGCAGCGCCGCCAGTTCCGGGTCATCCGCCGCGGCCGTTCCGGCCTTGCGCTCGAACGTGGCCACGCTGCGGTTGGACGGATCGAAGTAGTTCCTGGCCACCCGCTGGATGTCGGCGGCGGTCACGGCCTGCAGCTTGGCCGGATAGGCGTTGATCTCCTGCCAGCCGAGGGTGTTTTCCGCATAGGCCAGCTGGATCAGCAGGAAGAAGTTGCTCTGCAGACGGCGGTAGCTGTCGGCGGCCACCTGGTTCTTCACCTTCTGCAGCTCGCGCTCCGGCACCGGCTCATCCTGAAGCCGCTTGAGTTCCTCGTACCAGGCCTGCTCCAGCTGGGCGGGCGTGGCATCGCCCTTGGTCTCGGCCGAGAAGGCGAACAGCCCCGCGTACTTGCGGGTGTCGCTCTGGGCCCGGGCACTGCTGGCCACGCTGCGGCCCTCGATCATGCTCTTGTAGAGCCGGCCGGTCTTGCCGTTCAGGAGTTCGCCCATCATGTCCAGGGCGTAGGCGTCGACGTGGCCGGTGGGAACGGTGTGGTAACGCACCTCGATCTGGGGCTGGAAGTCCCCCTCGGCGTTCATCCGCTGCTCGGCAACCTGCTGCTGCTCCAGCGTGACCACCTGGGGCGGCATCTGCGTGCCGGCCTCCAGGCGCCCGAAGTACCGCATGATGGTGGCCTTGGCCTCATCGGGCTTGAAGTCGCCCACCACCACACCCACCAGGTTGTTGGGTCGGTAGTAGGTGTTCCAGTACTTCATCGCCTCGTCCATGGTGTAGCTGTTCAGGTCGCTGGTCCAGCCGATCACGGGCCAGCTGTAGCCGCAGCTCATCCAGAACATGGCATCGAACTGCTCCTGGAACTTGCCGGTGGGGGTGCTCTCGGTGCGCAGGCGGCGCTCCTCGTGCACCACGTCACGCTCGCTGTAGAACTCGCGGAACACGCTGTCCATCAGGCGGTCGCTCTCCATCCAGGCCCACAGCTCGAACTTGTTGCTCGGCACGTTGATGAAGTAGAAGGTCAGGTCGTGGCTGGTGAAGGCGTTCATGCCGCTGCCGCCTCCCTTGGTGTAGACCTGGTCGAACTCGTCCTTCACGATGCTGCTGGCCGCGGCCTGTTCCAGCTCCAGCTGCCCGATCTGCCGCTTCAGGTCCTCGATGTGCTCCTTGCCGCCCGGGCTCTCGGGCTTCACGGCCCCCATGGCCTTGCGCAGGTCGGCGATCCGATCGGCCAGGCCCCGGCCCTGCTGGGCATCCATCAGGGCCTTGAGCTGGGTACGCAGGTCCTTGAGCTCGGGCGTGTCGTTGGCCGGATCCCACGGGTCACCGATCTCGCCCCGGAAGAACCGCTGGTACTGCGTGGTCCAGGTCATCTGGTTGATGCGGTCGCGCAGGGCCTTCTGCCTGGCGCGGTAATCCGCGTCCCGGGCCGCGTCGCGCGTGCCGATGGTGTTGGTGCCCTTGAACATCATGTGCTCGAAGAAGTGGCTGATGCCCGTGATGCCCGGTCGCTCGTTCACGCTGCCCACCTTCGCCAGCCAGCCCGCGGCGATCACGTTGGGCTGGTCGCTGCGCGGGACCAGCAGGAACTTCATCCCGTTGTCCAGGGTGAACTCCTGCACGTCCACCTGCTGGGCCAAGGCCGGGGTGCACGCGATCAGCAGGGCTGCAAGGCGGATCAGTCGAAGCATGGGTCCACGTCTCCTGTGGGTCCGAGAGCCTTCCGAAACCTTCCCGACGGTCGGGGGAACGGATGTTGTACCCGGGATTTCGACGGCAGTTTCAAGGAATGCCCGCCGGGATTCTTGGACGCAGTCCGAATCGGGCTAGATTCCGGGCTGGATGGCCCCCCACGCCGCCAGGTTGCTGTGGCTTGTGCTTGTGACCGTCGGGATGGCCGCGCCGGCGGCCGCCCAGATCCGCGTCATGCACTGGAACGTGGTCGGAGGCGCCGGGAACATGGCGGCCCTCACCCGGGTGCTGGCCGAGATGCACGCCGACGACATTCCGGGGTGGGCCCAGCCGATCGACATCATGACCTTCAACGAGGTCGACGAGATCACGTCGAACGCCTCCACCTCCTCGGATCAGCCCTTTGCGGCCCTGACCAACGCGATCAACGCCTCGGCGCCGCCAGGGGTCACCTACGCGCTGGCTCGCTACACCAACCAGTCGGAGAACGGCGTGGGCGGCGCGCAGGCCATGTACTACCGCAGCGACCGGTTCACCGAGATCGTGGCAGGACATCGGGACATCTTCACGGGTGCCGGCCGTTACACCGACCGCTGGCAACTGCAGCTCAACGGCCACTCCAGCCCCCAGGCCCGCTTCTACGTGTACGGATCGCACCTGAAGGCCAGCAGTGGCTCCAGCAACGAGAACGAGCGCAACACGGGCATGGTGGCCATCCGAAATGACGCGAACGCGCTTGGTGCGGATGTGCCGATCATCTACACGGGCGACTTCAACATCTACACCAACACCGAGCCCGCCTACCAGACGCTGGTGGCTCCGGGCAACGGGCAGGGCGTGGATCCATACGGCACCGTGAACTGGACCGGTGCGTCGGGAGCCGTCATGCACACCCAGTCCCCGCTGCTCAACAGCGCCGGCGGGCTGGTGGGCGGCGGCCTGGACGACCGGTTCGACTTCATCATGCCCAACGCCGAAGCCGCGGATGGCCGCGGCATCTCCATGCTGGCGGACACCATGCGGCCCGTGGGCAACGACGGCCAGCATTACAACAAGGACATCAACAGCGGGAACAACTTCTACTTCCCGGGCGAGCTGGCGCGGTCCAACGCGCTGGCGGACGACCTGTGGGTGGCGGCGGACCACATTCCGCAACTGCTCGAGTTTCAGGTGCCTGCCAGGCTTGCCGCCCAGTTCGTGACCTCGCCGCCGTCCCGCGTGATCCGGGGCACCAGCGTGCCGCTGCAGGTGCGCATCCAGAACGTGGCGCCGTACACCGTGCCCGAGGGCGTGGACACGCTGGACTACGCGATCTCGTGCACGGGCAGCGTGAGTGGATCCGCCTCCGGGCAGGCCGCGTTGGCGCCAGCGTCGACCACCATCACGGTGAACCTGTCCACCGCGACCGCCGGCGCCGCGAGCGGCAACGTGCTGGTGAGCAGTTCGAGCGAGGCCGTGGAGCCGGCCTCGGTGTCACTCTCGGTCTCCGCCCTGATCCTTCGGCCGAGCAACCCATCGCTGGACCTGGCGGCGGATCTGGATCAGGTGGCCTTGACGCTGCCGGACTGCGAGCCGGACTCGGGCTTGCACACGGTGGACGGCACCGTCCGCAACGTGGGCTACGACTCACTCCAGTCCAGGCTGGACGTGGACTCGGTGCAGTTCAGCGGCATCGACGCCCATCGCTTCTCCATGCCCCTCGGGCTGGGCCCCGGCTTGGCGGGCACGGTGCGCACCCTGCGATTCGCCTTTGACAGCGCGGGCGCCACGCCGGGCACCTACGCCAGCACCGCCACGATCCGGACCAGCGACGAGGGTGTGGCCGGGGAGCAGGTTCGGAACGTCTTCGTGCAGCTCACCGCGACCGTGGGAAGCGGCATGGCGGGCGACCTGGATGGCAGCGGCACGGTGGACGCGGGCGACATCGCGTTGCTGCTGCTGAATTTCGGGGCCTGCTCCGCCTGTCCTGAGGACCTGGACGGCAGCGGCGAGGTGGACTCGGGCGACATCGGCCTGCTGCTGCTGCTGTTCAACTGAACGGGACGCGTGCCGGGCCAGTCCTGACATGTCCGGCTGCGGTCGCACGTCGCACGGCAGGACTTGCCGGACTTTCCTGAAAAGGCCGTGGTGGGATTTGAACCCACGAATCACGGATTTGCAATCCGTTCCCTTAGGCCACTTGGGTACACGGCCGGCCTGAGCAACACATGGTGGCAGGCCGCCGCAGCCGCGTCAATCGGCGGGCGTGACGTATCTTCCGTGCGATGAACGGCGGCGTTGGATCCCGGTTTCTCGCGTGCCTGGCCGTGCTGTGCTCGTTCGTGGCGTTTCGACCGGCGGCGGCCGATGCGGGCCGGCTTCCGCTGCTGGGTGACGGTGCGTACCTGGAGCGCGTCTACGGAACGCTGGAGCCAGGGCAGGGGGGGCAAGGCTGGACCTTTCGTCTTCGTGACACCTTCGAGGGCGGCGCCGATCGGTTGCTCGAACTGCTTCCCTCCTCCACGCTCGAGGACATGGTCCGACGCTTCGACTCCATGCCGTCGGGCGGTCAGGCACGTTTCGAGATCTCGGGCCGCGTCACGGCCTACCGAAACGTGAACGCGCTGCTTCCGCTCATGGCCGTGCCGGTGCTGGAGTTTCCGGCGCGTTCGGCCCGTCCGGCCATGCGGCCGCCAGGCGCGGTACTGGCCGCGGCGCCGGGGCCGGCACTGGATCCCTCCCGGGAGCCGACGCCGGGCGTGCGACCATCAAGCGAGCGTCTGGCCTTCGCAAGCCGATGGATGTCGCTCGCCCTGGCGCCAGCGGCCGACGAGGCCGCGAGGCCCGCGGGCGACGTTCGTTCCTCGGATGTCGAGCGCGCGCTCGAGGCAGCCGTCGGCGAGATTCCTCGCTCCATGGACATGACCGCGGCATCGGCCGACGCGGAGCGTCGGGCCAGCCTGGACGCGACCAGGGGAGGCGGTGTGGATCCGCTGCGGGAGCGGCCCTGGCTCGAGTCCGACCAGTCCGTGCAGGATCGGCTTGGCGTGGTGACGCGCGATCCGGTCACGGGTGGCTGGCGGTTCGTGTTCGAGAGCAGTCGCGGCGACTTCGGCGAGCGTGACGCCACGCTGCTGCCCTGCGCCACGCTGGAGCGGCTGGAGCGTCAGGCCCGAAGCCGACCGGACGCGTTCACCGTGGTCCTGAGTGGCGTCGTGTCGCGGTACCAGGGACGGGCCTACCTGCTTCCCACCTCATTCTCGGCGCCCGCCGCGGGCAAGGGTCTGGGCCGCTGAGCCGCGCCGCCGGCGGGGCGGTAGAGTTGCGGCATGGCCTATCCAACCGCGACCATCGGAACCGAGTTTGGGGACATCGAAGTGGAACTGTGGGACGACGTGGCGCCTGGCCATGTCGCCAATTTCCAGAAGCTTGCCCGGAAGGGCTTCTACGACGGCGTCGGATTCCACCGAATCATTCCCGGCTTCGTGATCCAGGGCGGCTGCCCCCAGGGCACCGGAACCGGTGGGCCCGGCTGGCAGGTGAAGGCCGAGTTCAACAAGCGTCCGCACCAGCCCGGCACGCTCTCGATGGCCCGCAGCGCGGATCCCGACAGCGCCGGCAGCCAGTTCTTCATCTGCCTCACGCGCGAGCAGTGTCAGCATCTCGATGGCCAGTACACCGGCTTTGGCCAGGTGACCAAGGGCATGGAGATCGTGAAGAAGATCGCCGCCGTGCCCGTGGATCGCAACGGCCGACCCTCCGGCAGCCTGCCCAAGATGACCATGGTCACCGCGCCGGAACCGACGAAGAAGGCGTGATCGGCGGCGTTGTGGGCAGCGCCGGCATGCCGGGCGCGCGCGGCGGGGCGGGAACCAGTTCCACACGCTCGAGCGTGGGCGGATCCTTCGGGCGTCCCGTGGTGGCATCACCGATGGGTGTGGCGGCGATCCGATCCAGCGTGTCGAATCCCTCCCGCAGCGACCCGAAGGTGCAGTATTGACCGTCCAGTCTGGCCGTACCCTCTCGGGACAGGCACACGTAGAACTGGCTGCCGGCCGTGTCCGGGTCATCACCGCGTGCCATGCCCAGCACCCCGCGGTCGTGCGGCAGGTCACTCGGCTCCATGGCCAGGTTCCAGCCTGGCCCGCCATCTCCCGTGCCCGTGGGATCGCCCCCCTGAATCACGAAAGGGCGTCCCTCGCGGTCCAGGGGCACCACGCGGTGAAAGATGGTCCGATCCAGGAAGCCGGATCGAGCGAGTCGAACGAAGTTCTCCACGGTGGCCGGGGCGACATCGGGTGCCAGGGCCACCAGCATCGGCCCCTCGCTCGTGACCAGCCTGGCATCCACGGCCTGCTCCACGCGATAGCCACTGGTGACCACAGGATCGGGCACGTCCCAGCTCGCCATGGCGTCGCTGGTCTGGGGGTCGGCCGGATCCAGGGCGCGGTCACCCCATCCCACGATGCGCGTGTACGGGTCCTGGGTGCCAGGACGCGTCGATCGCACGGTGCGCACGGGCGGCGAGCTGCGCAGTGGCGTGATCCAGAGCGGCGCACCGACCGCGGTGCCCTCGACGGTGAGCTGGATCCACACGGTCCGCGTGGCCTGTCCCAGGTCGGGCACCAGGGGCAGCAGATTCATGCGACCCGGCACCACGCTGATCTCGGCCATCGAACGGCCCTCGTGATCCAGCAGCAGCAATCCCAGGTCGCCGTGCTCTGCCGGAGCCACGATCTCGATCTCCACGGGTCCGTTCGCGCGAGCCAGCGGCATCACCGCGTTCAGGCGAGGAGCGGAATCGGAGTTGGTCAACAGCGGAGCCGTCGCCACGGCCCGGGCTTCGCTTGGCATGCCCGGCTCGCCCGAGTCGGCCCAAGGCGTCCCAATCGCCTCGCCCCGAGGCTGCGGCGCCGCGACAGGTCGGCGCGGTCGGGCTGGCGGAGCGACAGTTCGCGGCAGCGCCACATGTGACGCGATGGCGCCGTCCGTCGACCCAGTCTCGGGTCGCTCGACGGTGGTGGGTGACGCATCGGCCTGGGCCGGCTTTGGTGCGATGTCCGTTGCGCCCTCCAGCCGCTGCGATCGCTCCGCGGGCCGGATCTGCACCGGCACCACTTCGGGCTCCAGTTCGCACGCCAGCAGCAGCGTGAACACGGCCAGAGCCCGGATTGGCGGCGGGGCGCGGTGCATCGATGGGCACTTTATGATCCGGTCGTGACGGGTGCATCACCAGCCATTCGCGCCACCCGGCTCATCGTGGGTCTGGAGGTCCACGTGGAGCTGGCCACGCGGAGCAAGATGTTCACGCGGGCGCCCAGCCCGGCCCATCCCGACTGGGAAGGCGGCGATCCCAACAGCCTGGTGGATCCGATGGTGGCGGCCCTGCCAGGCACGTTGCCCGTGATGAACCGTCGGGCCGTGGAGATGTCGGTGCTGGTGGGCCTGGCGCTGGGTTGCGCCATCGCGAAGCGCTGCCGGTGGGACCGCAAGAACTACTTCTATCCCGACCTGCCCAAGGGCTACCAGATCAGCCAGTACGACCAGCCCCTGTGCAGCGACGGATTCCTCGAGCTGCCGCTCGAGGGCGGCACCCGGCGCATCGGCATCATCCGCGCCCACCTGGAGGAGGACACCGGCAAGCTGGGTCACGAGCTGCCGGGCGGCTTGCGCTATGACGGCAGCCTGGTGGACCTGAATCGCGCCGGCACGCCGCTGCTGGAGATCGTGACGGCGCCGGACTTCGGCGCCGCGGACGAGGTGGTGGCCTTTGCGCAGGAACTTCGCAACCTCTGCCGCTTCCTCGGCGTGACCGAGGGCGTGATGCAGAAGGGCCACATGCGCTTCGAGCCAAACGTGAACGTGGCCATCACGCTTCAGGACGGCACCGAGGTGCGCACGCCGGTGGTGGAGGTGAAGAACCTCAACTCGTTCCGGGCCGTCAAGGGCGCGATCGAGCACGAGGCGGTGCGCCAGGTGGAGGTGTGGAAGCGCGACGGCCGCGTGATGGGCCGCGGCGCCAAGAGCACGCGGGGGTGGGACGACCAGCGGCAGGAGACCGTGCTGCAGCGGGAGAAGGAGGACGCTCACGACTACCGCTACTTCCCGGATCCCGACCTGGTGCCGGTGGAGATCGGCGCGGCGTGGCTGAATCGGCTCAAGGCCGAGCTTCCGGAACTGCCCCTGTCGCGGCGAGCGCGCTACGAGCGTGACTACGGCCTCGCCCCGGTGGACGCGGAGAATCTGACGGCCGAACGTGAGGACTGCCTCTGGTTCGAGGCCTGCGTGGCGGCGGCGGGTGGCGGGGCCAGGGCGGGCTTCGCCATCGGCAAGCTGCTGCGCAACACCGGTGCCAAGTGGGCCAACGAGCGAGGCACCTCGCTGGCCGGACTGGGCGTGCGGGCGGAACGCGTGGCCGAGCTGGTCACGCTGCGCGAGGCGAACGCGGTGGGCCCGCAGGCCGCCGACCAGATCTTCGGCATGCTCTGCAAGGGCGATGCGTCCGCTCGCGAACTTGCCGAACGCCACGGCCTGCTGCAGGTTCGCGACGACGCGGCGCTGGATCGGTGGTGCGACGAGGCGATCGCCGCGCAACCCCAGGCCGCGGCCGACGTGGCAGCGGGCAAGATGGCCGCGATCGGCCGGCTGGTCGGCGCGGTGATGAAGCTCTCGGGCGGCAAGGCGGACGCCAAGGTGGTGAACGAGCGCCTGCAGGCGAGGCTCGGCAAACCATGAGCGACCCGCCCCTGCATCCCGCCGAGGTGGTGGTGCCGGCGCAGGCCATCGCCGCCCGCATGCCCGAGTTGGCCGCCGAGATCGTGCGCGCCTACGGAGACGGTGCCGAGGGCATCGTGATCGTGCCGGTCATGACCGGCGCCTTCATCTTCGCGGCGGACCTGGTGCGCTGCCTGCCCAACCGGGTGCGCGTGGACGTGGCCACCGTGCGCAGCTACGGCCGCGGCACGGTTTCGCAGGGACCACGCCTCGAGGGGGTGATGCCCAGCGTGCAGGATCGCCACGTGCTGCTGGTGGACGACATTCTTGACAGCGGACGCACGCTCGCCTTCCTTCGGCAGGACATGGCCCAGCGGGGCGCCGCCAGCGTGCGTGCCTGCGTGCTCCTTCGCAAGCGGCTGCCCTCGGCCATGGCCACGCCATGCGAGTTCGTGGGCTTCGACATCGACGACCTGTTCGTGGCCGGCTACGGCCTGGACTGTGACGGCTGGTTCCGCAACCTTCCCGACGTGGTCAGCCTGCGCAAGCCCGGCGACGGTGGACCACTGGTTCGCTAGCCCCGGGGGCTTCGGCTCAGGATCGCCACGGGGCTCTGGCCCGCGGATCGGGCTCGCCTTTCATGAGCCGTTCCAGTGCAGCGCGGTCCTGCTCATCCAGCGACGCCGGCGCGTCGATGCGGATCACCGCCAGCAGGTCGCCCTGGCGATCGCGGCCCTGAATGCCCTTGCCCTTCAGTCGCAGGCGCCTGCCGCTGCCGGTGCCCGGCGGCACGCGCAGGCTGGCCGTGCCCTCCAGCAACGGGACCTCCACGGTGGTGCCCAGAGCGCTCTCGGCGATGGAGATGGGCACTTCCAGCAGCACGTCGAGTCCCTCGCGTCGGAACCACGGGTGCGCCGCCACGCTCACACGCAGCACCAGGTCGCCGGGCGGGGCTCCCCCGAATCCCTGCAGCCCCTTGCCGCGGAGCCGAAGCAGGCCGCCGGTCTCGATCCCGCCTGGAATCCGCACGTCGAGCGACAGGGGCCCATTGTCGGTCTGCAGGCTCACATGTCGCACGCCACCCAGCGCCGCGGTCATGAAGTCCACGGTGACATCGCTCTCCAGGTCCTGCCCCGCCTGGGCACGGGTGCCGCGGCCTCCGTGCCGGCCACCTCCCATGAAGTCGCCGAAGATCTCCTCGAAGGTGGAGGGATCCACGTTGGACCAGCCGGACCCGCCGCCGAAGCCAGGGCCGCCCGGAGCGGGACCGGGACCGCCGAAGCCGAACTGGTCGTACTGCTTGCGCCTGGCCTCGTCGCTGAGCAGGTCGTAGGCCTCCTGGATCTCCCTGAAACGATCCGCCGCCTCCGAGGTCTTGTTCAGGTCCGGGTGATACTTCTTGGCCAGCTTTCGGTGGGCGTCCCGGATCTGGTCGGACGTGGCTCCCTTGGCGACGCCCAGAACCTGGTACGGATCCCGCGGCACGGCTCAGTCCGCCGTCTCGGCCTTGCGGAACAGCTCGAACAGCTCCTGCGCGCTGCGGGCGGCATAGGCGCGCTCCCGGAATGTCACGTCGGTCATCAGCCGGCTCAGGCGTCCGAGCACCTGCACATGCTCCGAGACCTTCTCGGGCGGGCTGACCAGCATCACGATCAGCCTCACCGGCTTGTGGTCGATGCTGTCGTACTCGATGGGCACGGTCGGCACGCCGATGGCCATGGCCACCCGTTGCACCGCGGCGCCCTTGCCGTGGGGAATGGCCAGACCCTCGCCGATGCCCGTGCTGCGTTGCTGCTCGCGGGCCCAGACCGCCGTCTTGAGTTCCGTCGCGTCCAGGACCGCGCCGGCGCTGGCCAGAACGTCCACCAGTTCCTCGATGGCGGCCTTCTTCTCGCTGGCCGCCAGCGGCACCTTGATGCAGTCGGGCTTCAGGACATCCAGGACATTCATGCCGAACTCCAATGGGGAAAGGGCCAATGCTACCGCACGGCCCCGTCCGTCGGCCCCCTGGGATGCACATCGGTGAACAGGGCCGCGAAGGCGCCGTCGCGATAGCGGCTCGCTGGCTCGCCCGGAAGTCCTTCCGGCATCCGGCGTTCGGTGCGGGGGGTGGCGGTCCGCACGCGGCCGGCGATCCACGCGGTCTGCCGCTCGTTCTCCTCGGGCTCCACGCTGCAGGTGGCGTAGAGGATGGTGCCGCCGGGTCGCAGCAGGGGCAGGTGTTCCTCGAGGATGCGCCGCTGCAGTTGCACCAGCGAATCCAGCGAGCGAGGGCTGAAGCGGTGCATGGCCTCGGCTCGCCGAGGCAGCACGCCGGTGTTGGAGCACGGCACGTCCAGCACCAGCAGATCCGCGGTGCCCAGCAGGCTCCGCAACACGTCACCCTCGGCCACCTCCACCCGCATGCCGGCGCGGGCTCCCCGGGCCGCGGTCTCGTGCAGGCTGCGCCGACGATCGGCGTCGGGTTCCGACGCCACCACGCGCGCCCGCGGATGCAGGGCGGCCAGTTGCAGCGACTTGGTGCCTCGGCCCGCGCACGCGTCCACGATCACGGCCGGTCGCAGTCCCGCGGTCATCGCCACCGCCATGGCGCTTGCAGCATCCTGCACGCGAGCGGCCGGGTGGGCGCCCAGCGCGTCCACCAGGCCAGCGTGCTCGCCCTCCCAGATCACGGCGTCCAGGCCGGGGATCGGCGCGGTGCCTGGCAGCCCGGCCGGAAGCCCGTGCACCACCAGCGGGGCAGGCATGAGCGTGTGCATGGCCAGGTCGCTCGCGTTGGCGTGTCCGAAGCGGTTGATCCACCGCAGCAGCAGGCCCAGCGGCACGCCGCTTCGCTGCGAGAGCCGATCGGGGGCCGCATCACTGAAGATGGGTTCGCGCAGGCGCCAGCCGCCGCCGTCCTCCAGTGGCAGCAGGGCACGCTCGTCCAACTTCCGCTGCATCACGGCGGCCGCGTCCAGGCGCTCCAGCCTCATGCCGGCCAGGCCGCGGAGCACGGCGTTCACCATGCCGCTGGATCCCGGTCGAAGCGATCGCTTGGCCCACTCCACCGTCTCCGCCACCGCGGCGTGCTCGGGCACGCGGTCCATCAGGAACAGCTGGGCCGCCCCACCGAGCAACGCGGCACGCACCCCGGCCTCCACGCGCTCCCACGGTCGCGTGAGCTGTCGCTCCAGGATCGGCTGCAGCGTGAGCCAACGCCGCACCGTCAGCCGCTCGATGGACAGGGCCAGCGCCGCATCTCGCCCATCCATCGCCGGCAGCGCCTCGCGCGGGGGGTCCAGGCGAGGGAACGCCTCCGCGTGCCTGGTCAGTCGCTCGAAGGCTGCAGCGCGGCCGGGGTTCACGGGGGGCGGCCTAGCGCCGGCCCCGGGTTCCGACGAGAGCCTTGGCGTACTTGCGCATGGCAGCCTTCCTCAGCAGGGGCGCCTTGTCGGTCCGCTCCCAGGTGAAGGTGCCGGGGCCGCCCTCGCCCGGGCGGCGGCCGAAGTGGCCGTGGGTGGCCGTGGCACCGTAGATGGGTCGCAGCAGATCGAGCGAGTCGATGATGCCGGCCGGCGTCAGGTTGAAGACGCGCTGCGTCTCCCTGGCCAGCCACGCGTCCGGAACCTTGCCAGTGCCGTGCGTGTCCACCAGCACGCTGGTGGGCTTGGCCACGCCGATCGCGTAGCTCAACTGCACCTCGCACACGTCGGCCAGACCGGCCGCCACGATGTTCTTGGCGATGTAGCGACCCATGTAGGCGGCGCTGCGATCGACCTTGCTCGGGTCCTTGCCGCTGAACGCACCGCCACCATGGCGTCCGCGGCCGCCGTAGGTGTCCACGATGATCTTGCGGCCCGTCAGGCCGCAGTCGCCGTGCGGACCGCCCACCTCGAACTGGCCGGTGGGATTCACGTGCACCTTGATGCGATCGTTCCACCACTTGCCCAGCACAGGCTTGATGATGTGGCGGATCACCGCCTGACGCAGGCGGCGCTGGCCCCCAGGACCGTTCCACTGCGGCGCATGCTGCGTGCTCAGCACCACGGTGTCCACGCGGTGCGGCTTCAGGCCGTGGTACTCCACGGTCACCTGGCTCTTGGCGTCGGGGCGAAGCCCCGCGATGGCTCCGCTCTCCCGGATCTCGGCCTGCCGCTTGACCAGCTCGTGCGAGAGCGCGATCGGCAGCGGCATCAGCTCGGGGGTCTCGTTGCAGGCGAAGCCGAACATCATGCCCTGATCGCCCGCGCCCTGGGCCTTCTTCTTCTTGCGGTCCACGCCGCGCGCGATGTCCGGGCTCTGCTTGCCCAGCAGCACGTTCACGCCGCAGCTGTGGCCATCGAAGCCCTTGGACGGGCTGTCGTAGCCTGCCCGAAGCACCGCGGCCCGCACCACCGCCGGAACGTCCACCACGGCGCGGGTGGTCACCTCGCCCGCCACCACGGCGGTGCCGGTGGTCACCAGCGTCTCGCAGGCCACGCGGCTGCGCGGGTCCTGGGACAGGATGGCGTCGAGCACGGCGTCACTGATCTGGTCGGCCAGCTTGTCGGGATGGCCCATGGAGACGGATTCGCTGGTGAAGAGATGCCTGGTGGACATGGTGGATGCTCCGATGCGTGCGAGGTTGCGTGAAGGGCAGGGATGGTAGCGGGCCAGACCCAAGGAAGGTGCCCCTGGGTGGCCTACCATCCAGATTCCATGATGGTGCCCGTTCAGCTCAGCCGCATCTTCATCCGCGAGATGACGGACATGCAGATCATCGAGCTTTCCGAGGTGGAGGGCGAGCGGGCCTTTCCCATCGTGATCGGCCTCCCCGAGGCGTTCGCCATCGAGCGGCGGCTCAAGGGCCTGGAGATCGCCCGACCACAGACCCACGACCTGCTGGCCTCGGTCATCGAGAGCCTGGGCGGTTCACTGCTGTGCATCGAGATCCATGACCTGCGCGAGGGCACGTTCTTCGCCAGTCTGGTGGTGCAGCAGGGGGATCGTGAGGTGCGCATCGACTCGCGGCCCTCCGACGCCATCGCGCTGGGCGTGGCCAAGGGCGTACCCATCCTGGTGGCCGAGGCGGTGCTGGACGAAGCGTGCCGCGAGGCGCAGTCCGGTGTGGGACCGGTACCCGAGATCGGGCCGGAGCACGAGCCCGATGAGGAGGTCGACGAGACGTGACCCAGGCCCAAGGGGTGCTGGTGGCGTTCGACCTGGGCGGGGTGCTGGTGCGGATCTGCCGTGACTGGCATCAGGGCTGTCGCGCCGCGGGCGTGACCTGCGGGGTGGATCCGTCCTTGGCCGATCCTGCGGCGGTGCGTGACCTGATCTCACGGCACCAGCGGGGTGCGATTCCGGACGAGGCGTTCTTCGAGGGCCTGAGCCGCTGCACGGGTTCGGCTCTGGCCGCCGCCGAGGCCCGGCGGGTCCACGCGTCGTGGATCCTGGGGGAGTACGCCGATGTCCCCGCCGTGCTTGGCGAGATCGTGGCCAGCGGCCACCGCACTGCCTGCCTCTCCAACACGAATGCCCTCCACTGGGAGCAGTTGCAGGGCATGTCGTTCTTCCAGCGGCTTCATCACAGGCATGCGTCGCACCAGATGGGCCTGGAGAAGCCGGATCACCGCATCTTCGCGGCGTTCCAGGATCGCGTGGGCGCCTCGGGCGGTGACATCGTCTACTTCGACGACCTGCCGCACAACGTTGAGGCCGCGGCGGCGCTCGGATGGCGGGCGCATCAGGTGGACCCGACGCGCGAGACCGTGCCGCAGATCCGGTCGGCGCTGCGATCGGCGGGTGTGCTGCCGTGAGCGAACACGTGCCGGATCCGTTGCTGGCCGTGCGGTTGCTCGAATGGCCGCCCTTGGGGGGCCGCATCAAGTCGCGCCCCGAGGATTTCCTCGTGGACGAGACCCCGCTCGTCGAGCCCAGTGGCCAGGGTGAGCACCTGCACATGGGCATCCAGAAGTCCGGACTGAGCCACGACGACATGGTGGATGCGGTGGCCCGTCACTGTGGCGTGCCCGTGCACGCCGTGGGTCACGCCGGCATGAAGGATCGCGTGGCGATCACGCGGCAGACCATCTCGGTGCACCTGCCGGGCCTGCCCGATCCGCCGGTCATCCAGCATCCGAACCTGCAGGTCCTGTGGGCGCGGCGGCACCAGGCCAAACTGCGTCCGGGACAGCTGCGAGGCAATCGCTTCTCCATCCGCATCCGCGGATGCGATCCGTTGCGGGCGCCGCAGGTTCGACGGGGGCTCGAGGCGTTGACGCGACGAGGTTGCCCCAATGCCTTCGGACGCCAGCGATTTGGCCACCGTCTCAACGGGCATCGGCTTGGCATGCTTCTGGCCCAGGAACAGTGGCAAGCGCTGCTCGATGAACTGCTCGGCAGCCATGGATCACCGTTCCCGCCATCGCAGCAGTACGCCCGGGCCCGTTACGACGCCGGAGACATGTCATCCAGCCTCTCCGCGTGGAGCCGTCCGGATCGTGCCGAGCGCGCAGCGGTCCGGGCGCTTGCCGGCGGGCGGTCACCGCGTCAGGCCGTGATGGCGATTCCGCGTCACACCCGGCAATTCTGGGTGCACGCAGCCCAGAGCGCCGCGTTCAACCGGGTGCTCGGTCATCGCATGCGTCTGGGGCTGTTCGATCGGTTCGTGCCGGGCGACCTTGCCATTCTGCATCCGGGTCGATCGCTGTTCCGGGTGGGCACGGCGGACCTGTCGGAGGGTGGCCGGAGTCTGGACGAGCGGCTGCTGTCCTTCGACTGCTCGCCCACGGGTCCCATGCCTGGCGCCGAGGTCATGCCGGCCGAGGACGCGTGCGCGGAACTGGAGCGCGCGGCGCTCGAGCCGTTCGGCCACGGCGCCACGCATCTGGCAGCCACCGGCGAGCCGGGCGAGCGGAGAAGCCTTCGAATGCGGGTGACGGATCCGCAGGTGGAGTCGGGCGTGGACGAGCATGGTCCCTACATCCGGGTCGCCTTCGACCTGCCGCGCGGCGGCTACGCCACCAGCGTGCTGGCAGAGGTCATGGGTGACGAGCCCGACTCGGGTGCCGAGTCACCCGCGTCGTCGTCGGATGCTCAGCGAGCCGGCACCCACGAGCAGGGCCACTGAACCCGGAGCCGGGATCGGCGGCGGAGGTGGTGGGACAGGTGGATTGACGAAGGCCTGATCGCTCGGCTGGAACGGAAGCAGTGCGTAGTCACGCAGATTGGCCTCCGGCGGCAACTCCAGCGGTGGCGACGGCGCAAACAAGTTCGGCGGGGGATCGGTGACGGGACCGACGATCTGGGCAAATCCATCGTTGAAACTCGCAAGAACATCCGCCTGCTGCCCCACAGGAACCATCTTCACCGGAAAGCTCGCGCCAGGTGGCACGTCCATCTGGTAGCCCACCACGCTCTGGCCCGGCAGCACGCCCAGTTCGCCGGACATGTCCAGCCCGATCACGTTCAAGGCTTCAGGCGCGGGCGCGGCACCAAAGACCATGCTCAGACCCGTGGCCCCGCGGCTCAGCGTGCTCGGCGCGATCGTGAAAGGGGTGCCGAACACCAGGCTCTCGGGATCCCCCGGCGTTCCGTCCAGGATCGGGGTGATGGTGATGGCCTTGCTCGGAACGGATCCGATGATCAGCAGTTCAGGCCAGTCGTCGTTGGCCAGCGGGTCATCGTCGACCTCGGGCATGGACATGAAGATCTGGGTTCGAGTGGCATGGGCCCCGTCGGGCATCATCATCCGCCCGAAGTCGGGTGTGCTCATCGCATCAAGCGGCGTCATCGAGTCCGGGGCCTGCACATCCTGCGTGAGCGCCAGGCGGAAGTCGGCCTTGGTCTGCGCATTCCGGCTCACGGCGTCGGGGGGCACATCCTCGAACGAGTCCGAGCCGTCCTGGGCCGCCAGCAGCCGGGCCTCGCTGGGCGGTCGAAAGTCACCCCGCTCCGCGGAGATGGTGCGATTGCCCATCTTGATCGTCCGCACCGTCAAGTTCTCGTTGAATGGCTGGGATTCACCGCCGCCCACCGCGCCACGGCCTTCGAGCACGTTGCGGTCGCCGGCCATGATCTTGCTGCCCGATGGATCGAACGTCACCACGTTGGCCACGGCTGAAGCCGTCAGCATGGCCGTCAAGCCGCCCCCGATGAGCACGCACGTCGCGCGCCGTGCGGCGCGCTGCCTTTCCCTGAACTTGTGCATCTTCGGTCCCTCTCCTCGCGATGCCCGATCCCTGACAGGTGCCCGTCAGGCACCGACCGCCTCCCTCAAGGCGGACGGTCACAAGGTGGTATTCGGAAGCCCGATGTCAGGCGGTTCCTTCCAAATCCGGACCGTTGAGGTGCACAGACCGTCAGCGTTTACCGGACCTGGCTGCTCCGCGTCGTGCCGCGAAGAATTGCCGCAGCAATCCGGCGGCTTCCGGTGCAAGCACCCCCCCAACGCAGGGCAGCCGGTGGTTGAGCCGGGGATCCCGGGGGATGTCGTACAGCGTGCCAACGGCACCTGCCTTGGGATCGAAGGCCCCGAACAGCAGCCCACCCAGACGAGCGTTGACCAGGGCCCCCGCGCACATGGGGCACGGCTCAAGCGTCACCGCCATCCGGCAGTCCTGCAACCGCCACGTGCCAAGCCGAGCGCCCGCGCGACGCAACGCCACCATCTCGGCGTGTCCGCCCGGATCGGCGGTGGCCTCCCGGTCATTGGCCGCCTCCGCCACGATCTCGTCGCCTCGGTAGATCACCGCGCCCACCGGCACCTCGCCAGCTGCGGCGGCCTGTCGGGCCAGGTCCAGCGCCCGGCGCATCATCCGCAGATCCCGATGGGTGACCCACGCGTGGTGGGGACGCAGGTTGTTCACCCACCGCCGCTCCTGCCGCAGCATGGTCCGGGTGCCCATGGCTTCAGGCATCCCGGCCGCGCACCAGACGCAGCAGCCGCCCGAACACCTCGCCTTGCGCCACGGCCACGGGTGGCGCCACGCGCAGCAGCAGGATGCCGAACTCGTAGAGCAGGTACACCGGCACCGCCAGCAGCGCCAGCGAGAACGGATCGCCGCTCGGCGTGACCACGGCCGCCACCACGGCGGACAGGAACAGCGCGTAACGCCGGAAGGCACCCAGGCGGTCCGGCGTGAGCACACCGAGCCATCCCAGCAGCAGCACCACCAGAGGCGTCTGGAAGGCCACCGTGATGCCCAGCGCGAAGTCCAGCGTGAAGTCCAGGTACTCGCGCAGACGGAACTGCTGCGACAGCCGTCCACCCTGCAGCAGCGGCACGCCAAGCACCTCGAGCGAGCCGTCTTCGCCGGGAATGGCCACCTGCAGCCGTCGATCCGGCGTGAGCCACATCTGCCCGGGCTGCGCGCTGGCCGGAGGTTCGGTCAGGATCGGAAGATCGGGCAGCGCGGGGGCCTGCTCGCCGGGTGCGGTGATCGGCAGCCGCACGGGCTGCTGGCTTCCCATGCCCACCAGCACCTGCAGCATCATGGGCATGATCACGAAGTGCAGCAGCAGCAGGCCACACACCGTGAGCACGGCCGAGAGGGGCACCAGCAGGTGCACGAAGCGTCGCTCGTGGGCGTACAGGCCGGGCTCCACGAACTTCCACACCTGCAGCGCGATCCACGGGGCACCCAGCACCAGCGCCGTGACCAGGGCCAGCTTCAGGTCGGTGCCGAGCGTCTCGATGGGGCTGAGCACCTGCAACTGTGCCGGCAGGTGATGCGACTGCAGCGCCTCGATCGCCGGCTTGCAGAGGAAGTCACGGATGGGTTCCGCCCAGCCGAATGCGAGCACGGCGATCGGGATCGGAACCACCAGCCCCCACATGAGGCGACGGCGCAGCTCGTCCAGGTGATCGCCCAGCGTCATCACGCCCCGTTCGGTCGTTGGCGTGGCGGGCTGGTCCATTCGGGGATCGTATCCCGCGCGGCCATGGCGTCCTCAGGCGCCCGGCAGTCCGAAGAAGCGGCACGCGTTGCGGTCCAGCAGCTGCATGCAGGCATCTTCCTCCAGTCCGCGCAGCATGGCCAGCTGCCGGGCCACCAGCATCACGTGGGCCGGTCGGTTGGGCTTCGAGGAGCGCATGGGTTCCGGCGAGAGGAATGGCGCATCGGTTTCAGCCATGATCCGGTCGGCGGGCACCAGCCGGGCCGCCTCCTGCACCTGCGGGGCGTTGCGATAGGTCACGATGCCGGTGAAGCTGATCCACGCGCCGAAGTCCAGCACGCGCCGTGCCTCCGCCGCGGTGCCGCTGAAGCAGTGAAAGACGAAACGGTCCGCCGGCAGCCCGCTGTCGGCCAGTCGCGGCAGCAGGTCGTCGAAGGCATCGCGGCAATGGATGATGACGGGCTTGCGCAGTCCCTCGCCCGCCCAGCGCGCGATGCGATCGAGCTGGCCCTCGAGCGCCGCCACCTGCAGGGCCTGCGAGGGCGTGTCGTAGTGGCGGTCCAGTCCCAACTCACCCCACGCCACGCAGCGAGGATGCATGCCGCATCGATGCAGCAGGCCCCAATCCACGGGCTCGTCGCTGTGCAACGGGTGCACGCCGGCACTGGCCCAGACCTCGGCATGCGCGGCGGCGAGCGAGCAGCCTCGCTCGCTGTCGGCGGTCGTGGTGCCCACGGTGATGCAGGCCCTCACGCCGGCTGCGCGCATGCGCTCCAGCTCCTGGGGAACCTGGCCCGCGTACTGCGTGTAGGTGAGGTGGCAGTGGGTGTCGATCATCTCCGGACCTCGCCCGAACGTAGCAGGCCCAGCCGCAGCAGCGGAGGCCCCAGCAGCTCATGGATGGCCACCACCGCGAGCAGCAGGGCGTGCAGCGTGATGGCCCATGGCTCGTCCTGCAACGCGGCTCGGGCCTCGGACGCCAGCGCGATCGTGACACCAGCCTGCGGGATCATGCTGGTCCACAGCCAGGCGCGCGTGGATCCCTCGATGCCGCTCCAGCGGCATCCAAGCTGCAGCCCACCGATGTTGCCGAGCAGTCGAAGTCCGGCCACGACGGCAGCCAGCGGCCACAGCGTGGCCAGCGCCTCCACGCCGATGCGTGCGCCTGCCACCGCGAAGAACAGGGCGTAGGTCGCGGGCAGCAGGTTCTCGATCGCGCTGAAGAGTCGCTGACTGTGCCTGGGCGCGGCGTTGACCAGCACGAACCCCGCGGTGATGCCCGCCAGCAGTGGCGCGATCTCCAGCAGTCGACCGGCCAGCGCGATCGCGAAGCCGACCACCACGAGAAGCAGGTCCAGTCTGGCCCGGGTGGACCACGCCAGCACGAGCAGCACGCCGGCCACGGCCAGTCCCGCAAGCAGGGATCCGCTGAGGTGCCAGGTCACCTGCCAGGCGGCGCCGCCTCCACCGTGCCCGGTCGCCGTCCACGAGGCCAGCAGCACCGTGAATGCCACGACCAACAGCAGGTCCTTGGCCACGGTCATGCTCATGGCCGTTCGTGCAAAGAACCCGGCCGCGCCCGCCTCCCGGATCATGGCCACCACGATCGCCGGGCTGTTGGCCACGCTGATCACGCCGACAAGCAGGGCCACGAACCACGCGTCCCTGGTGCTCACTTCGCCCAGCAAGGGGAGATGGCCGCTCAGGGCCACCAGACCGCCGGCGGTCACGAGCAGCACGCACGCGGACTGGCATGCCACCAGCCTGGCCACGGTGCCGCCCGAGGCGCGCAGAAAGGCGACGCGGATCTCGCTGCCCGCCACCATCCCGATCAGGCTGACCGCCAGCGCGTCGACGAGTTCCAGATAGGAGAGCTCCTCACGGGGAAGCAGCGGGGGCCATGGCAGGCCGATGGCTTCGTGCAACGGCGGACCGACCAGGATGCCCCAGACCAGCGCACCGCTGACGCGTGGCAGGCCGGCGAGCATCGCGATCTCGCCTGCAAGCAGGGCTCCCAGCAGGAGCAGTCCCAGGGCGAGAGCCGATGTCGCCAGTCCTGCAGGCGGCGTCACGGCCAGATCATCGAACGGACCGCGCGTCGCGATGGTGCCGGCCTCCGCGGCGATCCATGTTCGCAGCAACGCCACGGCGGTGAGCAGCACCAGCGTTCCTGCAAGGAGAGACAGCAGCCGTCTCATGCGCGCCGCCTCCATAGCAGCGGCAGCACGGTCGATGCCATCCCGGAGATCACCACGGCCGTGAGCACGCCTCGCTCGGTCATGGCATATCGATCGATCGCCGCAGCGACCGCAAGGGCGACCGCGATCGGTGCCTGTCGAACCACGGCTGACTGCATGCGTGCGGCGCCCGGCCGCTGCCAGAGCCATGCCGGGACACGGCTGGCCACCACCGGCTTCAGGGTGCATCGAATGCCCACCATGCAGGCCGCGAGCACCCAGGGCCATGCTCCGTCGGCACCGCCGAGCAGCACGCCTGCCAGCAGGAAGAAGATCGCGGCCACGGCTGGCTCGCTCTCCATGACCAGGCGTTCCATGCGTCGCATCGATCCGCCTCGCAGGTTGGTGATGACCCCCCCAAGCAGGAATCCGCCGAGAATGGGTCCGGTCTGGATGGCCGCGGCAGCGCCCGCCACCAGCGCGAGCGTCGCCAGCAGCGCCAGGATGATGCCGCCGTCCGGAACCACGTTTCGCCCGAGCGCGGCCCGCAGGCTCAGCGTGGCCGCTGCCACCACCGCCACCGTGGTCACCAGCCACCGTGACTCGTGAAAGTCGCTGCTCGCGATGTCGGCGATCACCACCGCCACCGCGGTGCACAGCCCAGCGCCGGCACGCACCATGGCGGCGACGTCCGGCGCGCGGGTATCGAAACCGCGCAACGAGCGCAATTCTCCTGACCATCCGATGCTCGCGGCGCCCACCAGCGAGGCAGCGGGCCAGAGCAAGCCCACGTCGGTCGTTCCGCTTGCCCAAGCCAGCACGGCGCCAGCGGCGAGCGTGCCCACGACCATGCTCACGACCGCATCCGCGGCCACCCAGCGCCACAACAGGGCGGGAATGGCGGCGACAAGCGATCGCTTCAGCTGCAGGCCCACCAGAAATCCGATCCACGCCAGTCCCAACTGCGTGAGCGGTCGCAGTTCCAGGACCGAACCTCGCTGCAGCAACTCGAAGCCGCCTGGCCCCAGCAGCAGGCCCGCCAGCAGCGCCAGCCAACCACCGCCCAGCAGGGCGCTGGCAAGCGGACGCCTGGCCAGTCGCGCCGCAGGTCGCGTGATGGAGAGAAACGCCAGCAGCAGCGCAACGGTCGCCACGATCATCACGGCGATCGCCCGACCCACCGCATCCAGATCCACCGGCACCGGTTCCGTCATCAGGATCCCAGCCCAAGCACCGACTCGACCGGAAGCGTCACGCCGATCGGGCGTCGTTCCACGGGCAGCTGACCGATGAATCGCATCAACTGCTCGATGCTCGACCGTGACGCGATCGAGAGCACCACCCGAGTGCCGGTCGTCTGGGGAAGCAATGATGCAAGCCCAGCAAAGATCGGCATTTCCATTCGAATGATGTTCGCCAGACCTCGGCTCTCAAGCACGGTGGCACCGGTGATGCCCGCGTCGAGCAGCGCAGACACCAGCGGGTCGAAGCTCTCCTCGCTTCTGGCGATCAGGATCAGCATTCGAGTGTCGGAACCTTCTGCCAGGATTGGCTTTGCATCATCCATGCGATGCGTCCTCCTTCAGAAGGATCTCCAGCAGCGCCGCGTCGGTTGTGGCGGCGCGGATCCGCTTTCGTGAGGCCTCGTCCGCGGCGATCCGACTGAGACGGGCGAGCAGTCGAACATGCTCCCACGGGCGGGCGGAGTCGCCAGCGAGCACAAAGACCAGGTCGCTGGCTGGCTGGGCCGGATCCAGGTCCACGCCTCCGGGAATGAGCAGGCAGCCGACGGCGGTGCGGCGCACCCCCGCGATCACGGCATGGGGGAAGGCCACGCCCTCCGAAGTGGCCACGCCGCCACGCCGCAGCCGCTCCGTGAAGGCCTGCTCCAGGGTTGGTGCCGCCAGTCCGGTGACCGCCGACATCTGTTCGGAACATGTTCGGATGAGCATGGTCGCATCCGGTCGTTCCGGAAGCCGTCGGACAAGTTCCCTCAGAAGCATCGGCTCGAGCATGGGGCCAAGGTACCGGACCCCTGGAATGGTCGGGAAACCAGAATTCGGTGCTCCGTTGACGGGTTCCGGTTCCCCTCAATACCATTTCCCGATCGACTTCGTGCAAAAAGGCACGAAGTTTGCCCGCCTCCTCCCCAGGACCCACCAGGCCGTGAGCCGATTCCTCTTCCCCCGATGGTCCAACGCCCTCCTGCCGTTCGTGCTGGTGGTGGGGGCCATTGCCCCGCTCTATGCGGTCATGTTCGTGGCCTACGGCTTCAGCCCCAAGACGCTGGAGGCCGGCTACATGCCCCACCAGCCGGTCCCGTACAGCCATGCAACGCACGCGGGCAAGCTTGGGATGGACTGCCGGTACTGCCACAACACGGTCGAGCACGCGGGCTTCGCCGCGGTTCCCGCCACCCAGACCTGCATGAACTGCCACACCCAGATCCACCGCGACAGCCCCAAGCTGGCCAAGGTGAAGCAGAGCTACGAGACCGGCATGCCCATCGAGTGGGTCAAGGTGCACAAGCTCGGCGACTACGCGTACTTCAACCATGCGGCCCACGTGAACCGCGGCGTGGGCTGCGTGGAGTGCCACGGTCGCGTGGACCAGATGGAGGAGGTCTATCGCGTGGCGCCGCTCTCCATGGGCTGGTGCCTGGAGTGCCACCGCGATCCGGTCGACCGACTCCGCCCGGTCTCGCAGGTGACCAATCTGGCGTGGGACCAGTCCAAGGAGCTCACACGCGAGCAGCGTGAGCAGTTGCAGAAGAACTTCAACATCCATCCAAGCGAGAATTGCTCCACATGCCATCGCTGAACGGCTCCGAACGGACCATTTCGCTTCCTGTGGCGCAGGAGCCGGCAAGCGGCTGCGGCTGCAGCCCGGCCAAGCCCGCGGTGGATGCCCGCAAGGGTGCCTCGTGGTGGCGGTCGCTCGGCGAACGCGAGGAGGATGCCCAGGCGATGGCGTTTGCGCATCGGGAGTTTCCGGTGGCCGCCGACGAGTTGACTGGGGAGGACCGCCGTACCTTCATCAAGATCATGGGTGCGGGGTTCGCGCTGGCGGGCCTCGGCCTGGCCGGGTGCCGCCGCTGGCCCGAGAGCGAGATCGTTCCAAACGCCAGCCAGCCCGCAAACCGCACGCCGGGCGTTCCGGTGACCTATGCCACGGCCTGCGAGGTTCAGGGCGTGGGATACGGACTGGTGGCCACCAGCTACGACGGTCGCCCGATCAAGCTCGACGGCAACCCGGATCATCCGTTCTGGGGCGGCGCCAGCACGCCATGGATGCAGGCTCGCGTGCTCGAGCTCTACGACCCCGAGCGCAGTCGCCAGGTCTTCAGGTCGGGCGAGGCCTCGAACATGGCCGAGTTCAAGGCGTGGATCGCGGAGCGCGCCAAGGCCCTTGGCGCGACGCAGGGTCAGGGTCTCTCGATCCTGTTGCCCGCGACTGCAAGTCCCTCGGTGCGCGACATGCTTTCGCGGGTGCGTCAGGCGTTCCCCAAGGCGACCGTGGTGACGTGGGAGGCACTCGCCGCCACGGCCTCGCTCGAGGGAACGCGAACGGCCTTCGGCACCGCCATGCAGGTGCTGCCGCAGGTGGACAAGGCCTCGGTGATCGCGGCCTTCGACTGGGACATGCTCGGCACCGATCCGCTGTCGCTGCGGTTCACCCGCGACTGGGCCGCCGGCCGCCGGCTGAGCGGCGATGACCCGGCCAAGCAGGAGCAGAACCGGCTCTATGCCGTCGAGCCCCACCTGACGGTGACGGGCATGGCGGCGGACAGCCGACTGGCGGTTCGTCGCGGCGACATTCCGGTGCTGCTTGCGATGCTGGCGAAGGCGCTGGGCGTGGGCGGAAGCGGCGAGCTGACGTCGGCGATCGATCTGCTGGCGGGTTCGCCGGCAAGCAAGGGACTGCTCGACGATCACTCGCGGGAAATCTTCGACCAGCTGGTCAAGGACCTGCAGGGCGCCAAGGGACGCGCATTCGTGCGATGCGGCACGGGCCAACCCGCCGAGGCACACGCGCTGGCGGCCGCCATCAACGCCGCGATTGGCGCCCATGGCACCACGCTGCGGATGCAGCCGGCGGAGATGGCCACCGCATCGATCCAGGAGCTCTGCAAGGCCATGGCCGCAGGGCAGGTGGACACGCTCCTGATCCTTGGCAGCAATCCCTGCTATGACGCGCCGGCCGACCTGGAGTTCGCCAAGGCCATGGCCCAGGTGCCCAACGTGGCTCGCCTTGCCTACCACCGCGACGAGACGAGCGTGGATCCCGCGTGCACCTTCCATGTGCCTCAGGCTCACTTTCTGGAGTGCTGGGGCGATGTCACCGCACCGGACGGCGCAAGATCGATCCAGCAGCCGCTGATCCAGCCCCTGATCGATCCCGCACAGGGTGGCGTGAGCGCGATCGAGATGCTCGCCATGCTGCTCGGCGGCAACGAGCCCAAGGATGGCCTGGCCATCGTTCGCCGCACCATGATGTCCTCGAGCGGCCTGACCGGTTCCGCCTTCGAGGCCCTGTGGCGTGGATGCCTGGAGAAGGGCGTGTCCTCCGCCGGCTCGCCCTCGGGAGCCATGGCCACGATCCGTGCGGGTGAGGTGGCCAAGGCGGTCACGACGCTGGCCAACGCGCAGCCGGCGTCGCGCGACGCCAACCTGGAGCTCTGCTTCATCCCCGACAGCCGACTGCTTGACGGCCGATTCGCCAACATCGGCTGGATGCAGGAACTGCCCGATCCGGTCACCAAGATCACCTGGGACAACGCGCTGCTGCTCTCGCCCGCCACCATGCGGCGACTGGACCTGAAGCAGGGCAGCATGGTCCAGGTCTCCGCCGCCGGCCGCTCGCTCGAGGCCGCGGTGTTCCCCGTGCCCGGCATGGTGGACGACTCGGCGGCCATCTCGCTGGGATGCGGTCGCGGGCAGGCCGCGGGCAGCCTGGCGCGCGATGCCGGGTTCAACGCCTACACGCTCCGCACCACGGACCACATGGCCCTGGTGCGGGGCTGCAGCCTCAAGGCCACGGGTGGCACGTACACCTTTGCACACACGCAGGACCACGGAAGCATCGACGCGGCGCTCATTCCCTCGGTGCCGCACGCCGGCATCCAGGAGCGGCTGCCCTCGCTGGTCCGGAGCACCACGCTCGAGAACTACCGCCACCACCCGGACTTCGCGGCCCATGCCACGCATGTGCCGCATCGCCTGAGCCTGTGGCAGGAGAGCACCATGGATGGCGCCCAGTTCCGCTGGGCCATGAGCGTGGACCTGACCACCTGCACCGGCTGCCAGGCGTGCGTCACCGCGTGTCAGGCCGAGAACAACATCCCGATCGTCGGCAAGGACCAGGTCAAGCGTGGACGCGAGATGTTCTGGATCCGCGTGGACCGGTACTTCCGCGGCGCCGACCCCTCACGCCCGGACGGCTTCTCGGTGCAGCCGGTCACCTGCGTGCAGTGCGAGAATGCACCGTGCGAGCAGGTGTGCCCGGTGGCCGCCACGGTCCATGACTCGGATGGCCTGAACAACATGGTCTACAACCGCTGCATCGGCACGCGGTACTGCAGCAACAACTGCCCCTACAAGGTGCGCCGCTTCAACTTCTTCGACTACCAGCGCCGCGAGCCCATCCGCGAGCAGACGGGCCCCCTTGCGGTGAAGCCCGAGTATTTCGTGGAGACCGGCCCTGACGAGTGGCTTCGCATGCAGTTCAACCCCGAGGTCACGGTGCGCATGCGCGGCGTGATGGAGAAGTGCTCCTTCTGCGTGCAGCGCATCGCGCAGGCCAAGATCCACTACAAGAACGAGTGGGTGAAGGCGGGCGGCGTGGCCAGTGGCAAGGCCAACTTCAGCATCCCGGATGGCGCCATCCGCACGGCCTGTCAGCAGGCGTGCCCGGCAAACGCCATCGTGTTCGGCGATCTCAACGATCCGTCCAGCCAGGTCAGCCGGTTGCATGCGAGCAAGGTGGCCTACGGCATGCTGGAGGAGCTCAACACCAAGCCTCGCCTGAAGTACCTGGCACGGGTGAGCAACCCGGCCGTGGACCATGGCGCCCACGACCACGGACACGACCACGGACACGACCACCATGGACACGATCATGGCCACGGCGGTCACGCCGACGCGCGCCGTGACCACGGAGCACGCGCATGAGCGCCATACCCACCCACGCGACCGGTCGGCTGCCCGGCTTTCAGGAGCATGACAACACCGCCGAGGTGCCTGGCCAGCGGGCCACGCTGGTCCTGAACATGGACCGTTTCGGCCAGGTCACTCGGCAGGTCTGCCAGGTGGCCGAGTCGCCGCGGCCGCCCTTCGCCTGGTACGCCGCCTTCGCGGTCAGCCTGGCCCTGGTGGGCCTGCTCGGCTTCTGCGTGACCTACCTGATCTTCGCGGGTGTGGGTGTCTGGGGGCTGAACAACCCGGTGATGTGGGCCTTCGACATCACCAACTTCGTGTTCTGGGTCGGCATCGGCCACGCCGGCACGCTCATCAGCGCCATCCTGTTCCTTTTCCGCCAGAAGTGGCGCACCGGCATCAACCGCTTCGCCGAGGCCATGACCATCTTCGCCGTGATCTGCGCCGGCCTCTTCCCGGGCATCCACGTGGGCCGGGTGTGGCTGGCGTACTGGCTCTTCCCGATTCCCAACCAGATGGAGATGTGGCCGCAGTTCCGCAGCCCGCTGCTGTGGGACGTGTTCGCGGTGAGCACCTACTTCACGGTGTCGCTGCTGTTCTGGTACGTGGGCCTGATCCCCGACCTGGCCACCTTGCGCGACCGCGCCAAGGGCACCATCCAGCAGTTCGCCTACGGCCTGTTCTCGCTGGGGTGGCGCGGCAGCAACCGGCATTGGCACCGGTACGAGCGTGCCTACCTGCTGCTGGCGGCGCTCAGCACGCCGCTGGTGCTCAGCGTGCACAGCGTGGTGAGCTTCGACTTCGCGGTGAGCCAGCTGCCAGGCTGGCACACCACCATCTTCCCGCCGTACTTCGTGGCTGGCGCCATCTTCAGCGGGTTCGCCATGGTGGTCACGCTGGCCGTGCCCGCCCGGCAGCTCTTCGGCCTGAAGGACATGATCACGCTGCGCCACCTGGACAACATGAACAAGATCATCCTGGTGACGGGATGCATGGTGGGCTACGCGTACTCCATGGAGTTCTTCATCGCGTGGTACTCCGGCGCGATCTACGAGAAGTTCGCGTTCGTGAACCGCGCCTTCGGCCAGTACTGGTGGGCCTACTGGATCATGGTCAGCTGCAACGTGATCACTCCGCAGCTGTTCTGGAGCAAGCGGATCCGCACCAGCATCCCGCTCATGTTCGTGCTCAGCCTGGTGGTGAACATCGGCATGTGGTTCGAGCGATTCGTGATCATCGTGACCAGTCTGGCCAACGACTTCCTGCCGACCAGCTGGGACTTCTTCACCCCGACGTGGATCGACATGGGCACCATGCTGGGCGCCTTCGGCCTGTTCGGCACGCTCTTCCTGCTGTTCTGCCGCTACCTGCCCATGGTGGCCATCGCCGAGATCAAGGCCACCATGCCCCAGGCGGATCCGCACTGGGAGGGATGGCATCACCACCATGGCGGGGGTGCCGCGCAGGCGGCCCACGCCAGTCCCGACACCCAGCGATCGCACGAGGCCTCCTGAACGGAACCGGACGAACACCCGATGACCACCTTCGCTCCCAACACCGGAACCACCCAGGCACCCGCCGCCGCCCGCGCGCGGATCCACGGCGTGCTGGCCGAGTTCCACGATCCTGCCGCACTCCTGCACGCAGCCGAGAAGGTGCGCGACGCCGGCTACCGATGGTGGGACTGCCACACGCCCTTCCCGGTGCACGGGCTCGACAAGGCCATGGGCATCCAGCGCACCATCCTGCCCGTGCTGGTGTTCGGCGCCGGTCTCACGGGAACCATCGTGGGCTTCATCCTGCAGGCCTTCACCAACTCCAGCAGCATCTCGGTGTGGGCGCTGGTGTGGGTCACGGGCTACCCGTTCCTGATCAGCGGCAAGCCGCTGCTGAGCCTGCCGGCGTTCATTCCGGTCATGTTCGAACTCACCATCCTGCTGGCCGCCACCAGCTGCGTGGGCCTGATGCTGCTGCTGAACGGGCTGCCATGGCTCTCGCACCCGCTGCTGGCGAACCGGCGATTTCTTCGCGCCACCGATGACCGCTTCTTCATCGTGATCCAGTCGCGCGACCCGCTCTTCTTCCGCAGCCGCACCGAGGACTTCCTGCGAGGCCTGGGTGCCAAGGCCGTCGAGGCGGTGGAGGCCTGACATGCCGCGTTCCTTCCTCTACGTGGGCCTGATCCTTCTGCTCTGCCTGCTGATCCCGCCGGCAGTGATCGCGCGCGTGCGTGCCACGCCCAACCCCAACCTGCCCATCCACATCATTCAGGACATGGACTTTCAGGCCAAGTTCAAGACTCAGGCCGTGAACCCGCTCTTCGCCGACCGCCGCACCATCCGGCCGCCGGTGGAGAGCACGGTCGCCCGGGGCGAGACCTATCTGGACGGCCACCTGTACGACGGCGTGGTCAACGGCCAGTGGGCCGACACGCTGCCCGCGGAGGTGCCGCTCGCGCTGGCCACGCTCCAGCGGGGACAGGAGCGATACAACATCTACTGCTCCGTGTGCCATGGCGAGACCGGCGGTGGCGACGGCATCGTGAACGACAAGGCCATGGAACTGGTGGCCAACACCAACGGGCCCGTCAACGGCACGGTCTGGGTGCAGGCCAAGAACCTGGTCCACGACGAGACGGTCACCGGGCAGCCGGTGGGGCAGCTCTTCCACACGATCACGCACGGCATCCGCAACATGGCCGGATACGGCAGTCAGGTCCCCGTGGAGGACCGCTGGGCCATCGCGGCCTGGGTGAAGGTCCTGCAGCGAAGTCAGAATGCGCGTCCGCAGGACGTGCCGGCCGGCGTCAAGCTGGCGGAGGCGAAGTGACATGGCGCACGCGGTGAACATGCAGGACATCCCACGGTCGCTGATCGAGGGCGAGCGACTGGCTCCCCGGGGCCGCACGCTGCAGGTGGCCGGCCTGGCCCTGCTGGCGGTGGGCGCGTGGCTGGGCTGGAGCGGCGATCAGGGCTTCCTGATGCGGGCTTGGCTCCAGGGTTGGCTCTTCGCGGTCAGCATCTGCCTGGGTGGCCTGTTCTTCACATTCATCCAGCATCTCACGCATGCGGGCTGGAGCGTGGTGGTGCGTCGGCCGGCCGAGGCGCTCGCGGGCAACCTGCAGTGGCTGTGGCTGGGGTTCGTCCCGATCGCGCTGCTGTGGTGGCAGGACCGGCTTGACGTGCTCTTTCCGTGGGCCAACCTGGAGCACCTCAAGCAGGTGGCGCCCGACGAGGTCGCCGTGGTCCAGAAGAAGGTGGCCTACCTGAACAGCGGCTTCTTCATGATCCGGGCCGTGGTCTACCTGCTGGTGTGGGCGATCCTGGCCCGGTTCTTCGTGGGCAACTCGTCGGCCCAGGACCAGGACGGCAGCGTCGATCGCACCCGGCGCATGGAGCGGTGGGCCGGGCCGGCGGCCATCCTCTTCGGACTCACCACCACGTTCGCCGCGTTCGACTGGATCATGAGCCTGAACCCCGCCTGGTTCAGCACCATGTTCGGCGTGTACTTCTTTGCGGCCAGTTGCGCCGGCGGCTTCGCCATGATCGCGTACCTGTGCATGCGGCTGCAGGGCCAGGGTTTCCTGACCGGCCTGATCACCGCCGAGCACTATCAGGATCTGGGCAAGATGCTGTTCGGTTTCGGCGTGGTGTTCTGGGCCTACATCGCCTTCAGCCAGTACATGCTGATCTGGTACGGCAACATTCCCGAGGAGACCACCTGGTTCATGGCGCGGCAGATCGGCCAGTGGCGGCTGGTCAGCGCGGCACTGCTGCTGGGCCACTTCGTGATCCCGTTCCTGTTCCTGATCAGCCGGTGGACCAAGCGGTGGCGGGCCACCTTCATGGTGGGCGTGGTGTGGATGATGTTCTTCCACTGGCTCGACCTGGGCTACCTGATCCAGCCCCGGATCCCGCACGACCTGCCGGCATTCCAGACCTATGACGCGGTCCTGGCGGCCTACGCCAACGAGCCTGCTCCGCTGTTCAGCCCCACGTTGACCGGATTCTCCGCCGGCTTCTTCCTGCTGATGGTGGGCGGCACGCTCGTTCGCCTGAGCCGGGCCGGCCTGCTGTGCCGACGCGACCCGCGGCTGGCCGAGAGCCTGCGCTTCGAGAACATGTGATGGAGCGACCATGAGCGAACACGTTTCCCTGATTCCTGGCCAGCTGGACGATCCCGAACCGGGAAGCACCTGGTTCTTCTCCCTCGCCGGCATCGTGATCCTGGTGGCCCTGGTGGTGGCCGCCAGCGTGATGTACTTCCGCGCGGAGACCGGCGAGGTGGACACCAAGGTGATCGACCAGGGTTACGAGCGGCTGGACGCGCTTCGATCCTCGTGGCGCGAGCAACTCGCCAGCTACCAGCGCTACCCCTGGGTCCAGGCCGATGGCCAGACCGTGCAGAAGATTCGCATTCCCGCCGGCCGGGCCATGGAACTGCTGGTCCAGGAGGGCCTGCCCAAGGCCGCGTCGTCCGTCTCGGCAACCGCGTCGCCCGCCGGAGGCCAGAAGCCCTGATGCGATCGAGCGGCACGAGTCCCGTGATCGTCCTGCTCGCGGTGCTGGCGGGCCTGGTGACCGCGCCGGCTGCGCTGGCCCAGCGCTCGCTCGACGTGGGCTTTGCGCCATCGCCACAGACCACCGAGGCACCCGCCGAGCTGGAGGGCATGGAGGTCACCGACCGTCGTGGCGAGAACCTGCCCATGCAGGCCACGCTCGTGGACGAGTCAGGCAAGCCCGTCACGCTCGAGGCGATCTTCGCCGATGGTCGGCCGCGACTGATCCAGCTGGGCTACATGCGTTGCCCAATGCTCTGCAGCCTGGCCCTGAACGGGCTTGTGCGCGGCCTGCAGGGACTTGACTGGTCGGTGGGAGACCAGTTCGACGTGCTCTTCATCAGCATCAACCCCGAGGAGAACAGCGAACTGGCTGCCGCCAAGCGGGCGGGCTATGCCACCGAGTACGGTCGCGCCGGCGGCGAGAAGGGGTGGCGATTCCTGGTGGGCGACGAGGCGACCGTGCGCGGCATCGCCGAAGCGGTGGGATTCCCGTACCGCAAGATGCCTGATGGCGAGTACGCCCACCCGGCCGCGGTCTTCGCCATCACCGGTGACGGTCGCCTGAGCCAGTACCTGCCGGGCGTGGCGCCCTCCGCCGCGGACCTGCGATTGGCGCTGACCGGGGCTGGCGAGGGACGTCTGGGCTCCACCTTCGACCGTTTCGTGTTCTGGTGCCACCAGTTCGACCCGTCCAAGGGCGGTTACGTGCTGTTCGCCTTTCGCATCATGCAGATCGGCGGCGGCGTGACCGTGGTGGCCCTGGGGGCCACGCTGTTCCTGATGCATCGCCGCGAGGCCCGGGCACGCCGCCTGGCCCCGCCCGCTCCTGTCGCCCCGGGGGTGGCCCACGCCGCCTGAGGCGCCTTTGATCGCGTTTCTCCCCATGAGCAACCACCTCACCATCCTCGCCGCCTCGCTCGCCGCCGACGCCCCAAGCGGAGCCACGGCCTGGCTGCCGCCGCCCTCAAGCACCATCGCGCCGGGCGTGGACATGGTCTTCAACGGCATCAACGCGGTCTGCTACTTCTTCTTCGCGCTGATCATGGTGCTCATGGTGTACTTCGTGGTGAAGTACCGTGTGCGCAAGGGCCAGGCCTTCCGCAGCGACGCGCCGCTGCACCATCTGCCGCTCGAGACCACCTGGGCCGTGGTCCCGCTCCTGATCGTGGTGGTCATGTTCTATGTGGGCTTCCGCGACTACCTGAACATGAGCACGCCGCCCAAGAACGCCTACGTGGTCAAGGTGACGGCGGTGAAATGGGGATGGAGCTTCCAGTATCCCACCGGCGCGACAAGCGATGACCTGTACGTGCCCGCGGGCCGCCCCGTGCAGCTGACCATGCGCTCCAGCGACGTGCTGCACAGTTGCTACATCCCGGACTTCCGCGTGAAGAAGGATCTGGTGCCCGGTCGCTACAGCTACCTCTGGTTCCAGGCCGATCAACCCACCCCGTCGGGCTGGGGTCACAACCTCTTCTGCACCGAGTACTGCGGCACCGGACACAGCAACATGAATCGCAAGGTGCACGTGCTGCCGGAGGCCGAGTTCGACGCGTGGCTGGTGGAGCAGGGACAGTGGCTCGACAAGATCCCCGACGAGGAGCTCTACTTCCGGGCCGGCCCCAAGATCTTTGCGCGGTGCCAGCAGTGCCACAGCCTGGATGGCACCAAGGGCATCGGCCCCAGCTGGAAGGGGATCTGGGCCCGCGTGACCGGCGGCGAGGGCAGCGGCGAGAAGTTCACCGACGGCACCACCTACGCCGGCATCATCGGCCCGGGCAGGAAGTACGCCACCCCCGAGGACTATCTCCGCAACAGCATCCTGAACCCTGGCAGCGAACTGGTGGGCGGCTACGGCAATGCCATGCCCAGTTTCAAGGGCCAGCTCAACGACCGTGCCATCGACGCCGTGATCGGCATGATGCAGCATCTGGACGACTTCGACCCCAAGACCGGCGCCTACCTGAAGGAAGCACCGCCGGCCGCACCCCTGAGCATGAAGTGAGCCTCGCGAGGAGCCTGCCATGACCACCATCGACGCCAGCCGCCCCATCGACCTTGCCGCACGGCCAGACAACTACCTCACCCACTCCAGGGGCTTCCTGAGCTGGGCCCTCACGCTCGACCACAAGCGCATCGGCGTGATGTACCTGGTTGCCGTGCTCGCCAGCTTTCTGCTGGGCGGCATCTTTGCGCTGCTGCTTCGGACCGAGCTGCTCACGCCGGGCCAGACCATTCCTGGCGTGACCGCCGACGTCTACAACCAGTTCTTCACCCTGCACGGCGCGATCATGGTGTTCCTGGTGATCATCCCCAGCATTCCCGGGGCACTCGGCAATTTCGTGCTGCCCATCATGCTGGGCGCCAAGGACGTGGCCTTCCCGCGGCTCAATCTGGGCAGCTTCTACCTCTGGATCGCGGGCGCCATCTTCACGCTGCTCAGCCTGGCGATGGGCGGCTTCGACACCGGCTGGACCTTCTACACCCCCTACAGCACCACCACCAGCACCGGTGGCGTGATCCCGGTGCTCTTCGGCGTGTTCATCCTGGGCTTCAGCAGCATCTTCACGGGCATGAACTTCATCGTGACGGTGCACAAGCTCCGGCCGCCGGGCATGACCTGGTTCCGCATGCCGCTGTTCCTGTGGGCCATCTATGCCACGGCCATCATCCAGGTGCTGGCCACGCCGGTGCTGGCCATCACGCTCATGCTGATCGTGGTGGAGCGACTGGTCAACATCGGCATCTTCGACCCCAGCATGGGCGGCGATCCCGTGCTGTACCAGCACTTCTTCTGGTTCTACAGCCACCCGGCGGTGTACATCATGATCCTGCCGGCCATGGGCATCATCAGCGAGCTGATCAGCGTGCACGCCCACCGGCACATCTTCGGGTACCGGTTCATCGCCCTCTCGTCGATCGCCATCGCCATCTTCAGCTTCCTGGTGTGGGGCCATCACATGTTCACCAGCGGTCAGAGCCCGCTGATGAACACGCTGTTCAGCCTGATCAGCTTCAGCGTGGCCATTCCCAGCGCGGTGAAGGTGTTCAACTGGCTCACCACGCTCTACAAGGGCAACATCTCGCTGACCACCCCCATGTGGTACGCCCTCAGCTTCCTGGTGCTCTTCACCATCGGCGGCCTGACCGGCCTGCACCTGGCCACGCTGAACACCGACGTGCACCTGCACGACACGTACTTCGTGGTGGCGCACTTTCACTACGTCATGATGGGTTCGGCCCTGATCGGCATGATCGGCGGCATGCACCACTGGTGGCCCAAGATGACCGGCAGGATGTACAGCGAGCGGCTCGGCACCGCGGCCTGCTTCGTCATCTTCATCGGGTTCAACGTGACCTTCTTCACGCAGTTCTATCTGGGCAGCCAAGGCATGCCGCGCCGCTACTACGACTACCTGCCCGAGTACCAGGTCTATCACGTGATCAGCACGATCGGCAGCTACGTCATGGCGTTGGGCTTCGTGATGACGGCGTACTGCCTGATCAGCAGCCTCTTCAGCGGCCGCAAGGCCCCGGCCAATCCGTGGGGCGGTGGAAGCCTGGAGTGGCAGTGCACCAGCCCGCCCCCGCACGACAACTTCGCCACCCAGCCTTCCGTGGGCGACTGCTACGACTTCCGTTCGCTCCGCTGGGACGAGAAGGAGCAGGGCTACGTGGTGGATCCCGCCCTGGCCGCCGAGGCCGCCAAGCATCCGCTCCACTGAGGACGACCCCACGTGAGCTCCATTCCCTCCACGCACGCCGCCGGCCACGATGACCACCACGGTCACGGGGAACACGCCAAGTACCCGTTCCTGGCGCATCATTTCGAGACGCCGGCCCACCAGTTCGACAGCGCCAAGCTGGGCATGTGGCTGTTCCTGGCCACCGAAGTGCTGTTCTTCGGGGCGCTGTTCGTGGCCTACGCGGTGCTCCGCGTGCGTTTCCCCGAGGTGTTCAGCTACGCCAGCCACTACCTGGACACGCTCATGGGTGGCGTGAACACCTGCGTGCTCATCCTGAGCAGCCTGACCATGGCGATGGCGGTCCGGTTCGCCCAGACCGACCGAAAGCAGGCCATGCTGGTCTGCCTGGTGCTCACCTTCATGGGGGCCGTGGGGTTCATGGTGATCAAGTACTTCGAGTACAGCCACAAGATTCACGAGCATCTGGTGTGGGGCAAGACGTTCTACGTCCCGCCTGAGGGCGAGCTGGGTCAGGCCGAGCGCGCCGAGCTGGCCAAGGCGCCCGAGCCTCCGCCGGCCACCCTGAATCCGCTCGATCCGGCGCCTGCCACGGTGCCCACGCTGGTCGCCCTGCCGCCAGTCGAAGCCAGTGCCATCAAGCCTGCCTCGCAAGGTCCGGCGGGCCTGGCCACCTCGCGTGAGCAGGCGCAGGCCGAGGGCCTGCCGGTGCCGAGCGACGATCCGGCGTTCGTCAAGCCGGCCCTGCACCTGGCGGATCCGGCCATGCCGGCCAACACGCACCTGTTCTTCGCCATTTACTACTGCATGACGGGCCTGCACGGCATCCACGTGCTCGCCGGCATGGTCATGCTGGCATGGCTGATCTGGCGAGGAGCGCGTGGCCACTTCAGCAGCAAGTACTTCACGCCGGTCGACGTGGGCGGCCTGTACTGGCACATCGTCGACCTGGTGTGGATCTTCCTCTTCCCGCTCTTCTATCTCATCCACTGAGGCAGCCATGGCTCACGGAAACCCCCAATCGCAGTCCTCGCACGGCGAGCCGCACCCGCTGGTCGGTCACCTGGTGCCCATGTGGATGCTGCTCGCGGTGGGCGCCGCGCTGCTGGTGCTCACGGCCATCACCGTGGCGGTGCGCTACGTCGACGCGGGCGAGTTCAACATGGTGATCGCGCTGGGCGTGGCGGTGATCAAGGCCACGCTGGTGGCGCTGTTCTTCATGCACCTGCGCTGGGACCGGCCCTTCAATCTGCTCACCTTCGTGGGCAGCACGGTGTTCGTGCTGCTCCTGCTGGCCTTCGCCCTGATGGACACGGGCCAGTACCGGCACCTGCAGTTCGACGGCAACCCCCCCGAGGTGGAGTCCACGCTGCAGTCGCAGGCCCCCGGGGCGCCCGTGGCCCGCTTCAAGCCCTACGCACCGTGAACCCGACGTTGCCGCCATGGCGGTGAAGACCGTCCGGGTGGTCGATCCCTTCAGCGGCGGCACGCCACGTCATGCCGCCGGCGTGTTCGGCATGTGGCTCTTCCTGGCCACGCTGGCCGTGCTGTTCCTGACCACCATGCTGGGCTATCTGGTGGTGCGCTGGAACCCGGATCCGGTGGAACCGTTCCGACCCGACGGATCACCGGGACTGCCGCACCTGTTGCTGGCCTCCACCGCGGCGCTGCTCGCCAGCAGCGGCACCATGCATGCCACCGTCCGGAGCGTTCGGAGCGGCCGGCGGGACCAGGCCTCGCGATGGGCCGGGCTCACGCTGATCCTGGCGATCCTGTTCCTGGCGGTCCAGGCATGGGCCTGGCTGGAACTGTGGCGCCGGCAGTTGCGCATCGACGAGAGCCTCTACGCATGGACCTTCTACGTGTTGACCGGACTGCACGCGGCGCACGTGCTCGGGGGCCTGATCCCGCTCTGGCTGGTGTGGCGACGCGCCGGCACGGGACGCTACAGCCCCCAGCATCCCGAGGGCGTGGTGTACTGCGCCATGTACTGGCACTTTCTGGATGCGGTGTGGCTGGCCCTCTACGCCACGCTGTGGCTGGGTTCGCTCACGTGGTCGGCGGGATCCTGAAGCTCACGCGCGCAAAGTGCAGGCAGTTCAGCACCAGCAGGGGCGATCCGTCCTGCGTGCGAAACAGCACGCTGGCGGGCTGGGCCTGCGCGTCCACCTCCACCGTGGCTTCGCCCAGCCGGAACGGTGGCATGCCGGCCGCCGCGTCCTGAAGCGGCAGTTCCACCGCGGCGTCGCCGTGACGAAGCACGATGACCGGTGTCTTGGCCGCAAGACCGGTGGTGTCGGTCCACCGCGCTGCGGGGAACTCCAGCCGCGGACTGAGCAGGTAGCGGCTGTAGCTCAGCCCCTTCATGCGGCGGTCGTCGTCGGGACCTGGAAGCACCACCTCGGTGCCCGGATGCGTGGCCAGCCAGTGCTTCCAGGTGCACACCTGCACCTCGGGCAGCATCCGCAGCGGGGTGCCGGCCATCGGTCCCGCGATGGCCACGGCTCCAAGCTGGCTCCAGAGGCTGGGCCGGTCGCCCCGGTCGTACATCACCAGGTTGTTGTCCAGCAGCAGCCCGCTCACGCCGAACGAGATCGTGCGCCCCGCCACGCGTCGGTCGAACGCCACCGCGGCGTCGCAGAGCGGGCTGAAGGTCACCGCGATCGGCACGCCGGCCACCGTGTCGTTGATCACCTCGTGGGCATTCAGCAGCCGCACGGGATACGCGCGTGCCACGCCGTTCAGCACCAAGCCCACCACGCGGTCGCCGCTCACCACGTACTTGCCCCGTCGCGCGGCGTTGTAGGCCAGCATCTCGTGACCCGGCATCACGCCAGGCTCGTCGAGCGGTTGCAGGAAGTCGCGCGGCTGGCCGCTGGCCACCAGCGACCCTCCGTCTGTGCGCAGTTCGGACAGGTCGAATCCGTAGCTCTCCACCGTGCGGCCGTCACCGCGTGTGCTGCGGCCGGCGAACACGCCCCAGAGCGCCCACACCATCACGCCCACGGCCAGCAGGGCCGCCAGCAGCACCACCCAGCCGCCTTCGCGGAATCCCATCCGACGGGGACCGCGCGATGCCTCGTTCATGGACGCTCCGCGGGAACTTCCTGCACGACCACGCGTCCACCGCGCGTGCCGGCCACACCGGTGATCGGCCCGCGGTCCGCGCTCATGGCCACCAGTACCAGCGGCAGATAGGCCAGGCTGGCCAGGAACAGGTTGCGGGCGCTTGCGGCGTCGCACCGCTGCAGGTGCCGCAGCGCGAACCAGCTCAGGCCAAGCCCCGCCGCCGCCGTCGCGACCCCGCTTCCGATGCCCGCAAGTCCCAGCAGCGTGGCCATCAGGCCGATCGGAACCAGCAGGAGGCTGGCCAGCAGGCCCGTCTGCGCCGCCAACACCTCGCCACCCGGAGCCGATGGAAGCATCCGAAACCCGCCCCGCTCATAGTCCTCCCGATGGAGCCACGCCAGGGCGAAGAAGTGCGGCAACTGCCAGGTGAACAGCAGCGCCGCCAGCACCCACGCACCGCGCTGCAGCGTGTCGGCGGCCGCTGCCCAGCCGATCAGTGGCGGCACGGCACCGACCACGGCGCCCACCACCGTGTTGAAGGTAGTCAGCCGCTTCAAGGGTGTGTACACGGCGGCATACAGCACGATGGTCAACGCGGCCAGTCCCGCCGAGAGCAGGTTGGCCTGCATGGCCAGCACCGCGCAGCCGGTGTAGCCAAGCACGAATCCGATCACCACGGCCAGCGACCGGCTCAGCCTTCCCGCCGCCACGGGCCGATCCGCGGTGCGCCGCATGCGAGCGTCGTGATGCCGCTCGATCGCCTGATTCAGCGCCGAGGCGCTCGCCGCAGCCAGAAAGGTGCCCACCAGCGTCCAGGTCAGCCGACGGCCATCCAGGTCGTTGGGATCCGCCAGCAGGTAGCCCACCAGCGTGGTGGCCAGCACCAGCAGGCTCAGCCGGGCCTTCACCAGCGTGGAGCCATCCCGTGCCATGGCGGCCAGTCCGGTCGGCTTGTTGTGCGTGATGGTCTGCATGCGACCGCTCGAGGTCGAAGGTCTACCATAGCGCTCATGGTCCTCTCGCCTGCCGACGACCCGTCCGTCATCACGCCCGAGACCGCGGGCGTGACGCTTCTGCTGGCCCTGACGGCCATGGCGGCGGCGTTGGGGCTGTTCGCGGTGCTGGCTGGACGCGTACGGCCCAGCACGCTGGCCCTCGGTTTCGCGGGCACGGCGGTGCAGTGGGGGTTGGCCTACGTGGCCATGATCGGCGTGGGACTCTGGCTCGGGGAGGTTCTGTTCGCCCTCACGCTGCTGGTGCCCGTGGGTGTTGGTTGGGTGGCGGCTCGCCATGCGGCGAACCAGTCGAGTCCCTGGGGGGCTGGTCTGGTGAACGGCCTGGTCAATCTGCTGATCGTGGGGAGCGTGGTGGGGGGCAAGGACACGCAGGCCGCCCTGCTCGAGGCGACGCTGTGGAGCGGTGGACTCGTCGCCGGCAGCGGACTGCTGGCCGCCATCGGCGGTCGACTCGCCCGCGGTGTCTCGCCGGGTGCGGCGCTGCCGCCGCCCACATCGCTCTTTGCCGTGGTCACGGCCGCCACCATCTTTCTGCTCCTCATGACTGGCGGCCTGGTCACGGGCCTTGAGGCCGGTCTGGCGGTGCCCGACTGGCCCAACTCCTTCGGACACAACATGCTGCTCTATCCGGTGAGCGAGATGAAGGGCGGCGTGTACTACGAGCACGCCCATCGACTGCTGGGCATGCTGGTGGGTCTCACCACCTTCATGCTCACCGCAGTGTGCTGGCGGCACGAGCGGCGTGCCGGTGTGCGCGGGCTTGCCGTGGCGTTGCTGGCCATGGTCTGTGTGCAGGGGCTCATGGGTGGACTTCGCGTCACGGGCTCACTGACGCTCGAACAGGACCCCGGGTTGCTGCAGCCCAGCACGGCTCTGGCGATCGCGCACGGCGTGTTCGGCCAACTGGTGTTTGCCGCCGCCGCGGCCATGGCCGCCCTCACCAGCGCACGCTGGCTGGGCCCGTCTGCGCCGCAGATCCTTCCGGGCGCCGAGGGTGTTCGGCTCTGGAGCGCGCTGGCCCCGTGCGTGCTGCTGGCGCAGCTCTTCCTGGGCGCGGCCTACCGCCACCTGCAGGTGGCGCCGCAGGGCTCCGAGGAGGCCATCCGCCACCCCACGTGGGCCATGCACGGGCATCTGGGCTTCTCCATCGTGGCGATCATCGCCGTGCTCATCGCCGCAAGCCGGCTCTCGGCAGTCGGCCGTGAGCGGGCGTCGGCCCGGCCCATGGCCCTGAGCGCGCAGGCCATGGTCGCGCTGGTCATCGTGCAGGTGGGCCTTGGCTTTGTGGCGCTGGCCGCAGTGCTCATGCGTCGCGGAGCCGACATCCCCTCGTGGGAACTGCTCTCCACCAGTGCCCATCAGGCCACGGGCGCCTTGCTGCTCATGGCCGCGGTGCAGGGGGCCCTCTGGAGCCGCCGGCTTGTGGCGGCGCCGCAGGGCGTTCCCGAACTCAGTTCGCCCGCAGCGTCGGCTTGATCGCCTCCTGAATCGCCAGCAGGGCGTAGGCCGTGACCAGGTCCGGGTGGCCCTCCATCCAGCGGTCTTCGGCATTCACCCAGCTTCCATCGGGGCGCTGGCACGACACCAGCGTGCGGATCAGTTCGCATCGCCAGTCGTGCTCCGTGCCGGTGGCGTCCCGAAGGCGATCGATGCCCCCAGCGAGCAGCGCCCGGCTCAGGGCCGTCCGGTAGTAGAACAGGCCCTGCGGGCCCAGGCCCGGGTTCTGGTCCAGTGTGTAGTGGCGCCGCATCCACTCCAATGCCGCCTGCACCCGCGGATCGTTCCGCCCCAGCCCGGCGAAGAGCATGCTCTTGTATCCCGCATAGGTCATGCTGCCGTAGCTCCGCAGGCTTCGCGTGTCCGCCGGAAGGCGTTCCCCGTACCGACCCTCGCCCGCGACCTCACTGGCAAAGCTCTCGCCGCCGTTGGCCACCGTGTACACGAAGCCGCCGTCATCCGATCCCCGCATGGCCCAATCCGGCGCGCCGTCGACCTTCCGGTTCTGGCAACGCGCCACAAAGGCCAGCGCCCGCTGAACCGCGGCATCACCCGCGCTGGCACCGCTCTCATGCAGGGCCTCCAGCATCATCTGGGTGTTGCTCAGGTCGGGACGACCGTTCCGTCCGTAGCCCACGCCACCGAACCAGTCGTGCTCGGGGCGCACACCCTCGCCCTGATCCCACTGGGCCTGCTTCAGCCATGCCACCAATGCCCGAAGGTCCTCGCTCTGCGCCGGGTCATCCAACGCGGCCAGTGCCAGCACGCCGCAACTGGCCACGTAGGAACCCAGGCCTCCCGAGGGGTCCGGATCCAGCTTGCCCCCGGGCTTGATCAGCGTCAGCATTCGCTCTGTGCCGCGTCGCACGGCCGGGTCCGCCTGCATGCCGGCCTGTGCAAAGGCCCGGATCACCAGCCCGGTCACGGCCGCACCGGCGGCCGGCGAAACCTGTGGCGACTCGGATCCTTGCGCCGCCACGCCCTCCATCCACCCACCGCCCGGTCCCTGCGAACTGCGAAGGAACGAGAGCCCACGGTCGATCGCCTGCCTGGCCGCCTCGAAGCACGCGGGCTCCACGGGCACTTCCGCCGCGGATGCCGCCACGCGCCGAATCACGGGCGGCGGTGGCGTCAGGTCCGGCGGCACCGCCGGTGGCCCAAGCGTGGTCACCTTGTCGGCCGGCACGCGTGCGTCAAGTGGAGCCTGCGGCTGGGCCCGCAGTGCCTCGTGCAGCGCCGTCGAGCCCGGTGGATCCCAGCATGCCAGCAGGATTGCAGCAAGCCACACCATGGTCCGCTCACTCCACCTTGCCGTAGACCATCACGTCGGCCTCGGCGGGCATGCTTTGCATCCGGGCAGGCGAGCCAGGCTGCGCGGGTTCCGGTCGCTGCACCATGTACGGCCTGCCCTCGGGCGTCACGCCTCGCAGCCGCACCGGAATCAGGAACACGCCGCTCGTGCCAGCCACCGGCTCCAGCCGCACGCGCGCCATCACCGCCGAGCCATCGGCCCGCTGGTCCAGCAGCGTGGCCCGGAAGCGGGGGTCCATGCTCTCCACGCTGCCCACGCGGTTGGAGCCCATCTTCTTCAGTTCCATCTCGAACTCGCCCGCTCCGCCGGAAGCGATCACGCCGGCGTTGGACCGGAACTCCGCGATGTCCAGTCCCGGGGTGATTCGCGTGCACGCATGTCGCACGCGCACGTCGATCAGCCGCGCGTCCGCCCGGTCGGTCTCGATCACCATGTACTTGGGCACCGATTCGCAGGGCTCACCAACCAGTGCAAAGTCCACGCGGTGACTGTTCCGAGGCGTGTCATCGTTCACCGGCACGCCCTGCACGCTGAGCACGCGAAATGGCTTGCCGTCGGTGCTGCTCACCGTGGTGACGCCGCGGAGGCGCTGCGGATCCTTGAAGGCGTCCACATAGGGCTGCTCCACGCCGTCGGCATCCGCCACCGTGGCCCGAACGGCGTAGGCCACTTCAGCCCGCAGATCCAGCGTGATGGGCCTTGGTTGGCCCTCCACCAGCACCTTCACGTCGGCACTCTTCTTGCCCGTGCTGCTCACCTTCATGGTCACCGGAACGGCCAGCGTGCCTCGGGGTGGAATCTGCTTGCCCACGATGTCCACGGTGGTGCACTGGCAACTTGGCACCGCCTGCAGCACCGTCAGCGGGCGATCACCCGAGTTCACCAGGTGAAACTCCGCCTGCAGCGTGGTGTACGGTGGAACGATCCCGTAATCCAGCCCCTGGGGCTCGGCGCGCACCACCATGTCGGCCGGCATCGGTCGGGACTGCATGGGCCTGCCCACGGGACCGGCCGGCGGCGGGGATGACTGCAGCGTCAGGGCCATGGTCAGAAGGGCGCATGCAAGCGGAGGCATCATGCGAATGCTACGGACGTGCCGGCGGCAGCTTCGGTTCCCCCCGGCGTTACATTCATTTCATGAAGGCCATCCAAGTCACTCGTCAAGGCACGCCGGTCGCTGATGCGGTCCGTCTCACCAAGGACTGCCCCACCCCCGAGCCGCGTGCCGGTCAGGCCCTGGTGCGCACCGAGGCGTCGGCCCTGAATCACCTGGACCTGTGGGTCGGTCGAGGCCTTCCTGGCTTGGACACGGTCTTTCCTGCCGTCACCGGATCGGATGGAGCAGGCGTGGTGCAATCCGTTGGGCCCGGCGTGGATACCGCCTGGGTGGGTCGCCGGGTCCTGCTCAATGCGGCCGTGATGCAGCCACAAGCCACCCGGCCGGGAGAGCGCCCAGCGGGAGAGGACATCGTGATGATCGGTGAGCACACACCCGGCACCATGGCCGAGTTCTTCGTGGCCCCGGTCACCAATCTCCTGGAGATCGGGGATCTGGACCCCGTGCAGGCCACGGCCTTCGGGCTCACGCACCTCACGGCTTGGCGCATGCTGGTCACGCGTGCGGGCGTGCAACCGGGCCAGACGGTGCTGGTCACCGGGATCGGCGGTGGCGTGGCGCTGGCGGCACTAGGGCTTGCCCGTCACCTCGGTTGTCACGTGATCGTGACCAGCCGTCATGCGTCCAAGTTGGAAAGGGCCAAGGTTCTCGGCGCCGCCGAGGGGATCCTGGATGATGGCGGCGACTGGTCCAGGGCGGTGCGGTCGGCAACCGGCAAGCGAGGTGTGGACGTGGTGATCGATTCGATCGGCGGACGCCTGCTCGGGCCCTGCATCCGCAGTCTGGCCCGGGGCGGCTGCCTGGTCACCTGCGGATGCACCGCCGGCGCCACGGGTGAGCTGGATCTGACCCGGGTCTTCTGGAACCAACTCCGCGTGCTCGGCAGCACCATGGGAACCATGGAGGAGTTTCGTGCGGTCACATCCCTGCTGCAACGTGGACTTGTCAGGCCTGTGGTGGACGCGGTCGTTCCGCCGGATCGTGGGGCCGAGGCCTACGGGCGGCTCGAGTCGGGTGCGCAATTCGGCAAGGTCGTGGTGGATTGGCGGCAGGGGGCTTGATTCGCCGTCAACGCCCTGTCAGACTGCACTGAACCATGAGCATCGCGACCGAGCCGCAGACTGCATCGCCTCGCGTGGAGCAACTCCCGCCCTTTGGCGTGATCCTTCACAACGACGACATCAACCACATGGAGCGGGTGGTCGAAGTGCTGGTTCAGGTTCTCCGAATTCCGGCACAACAGGCAATCGCTTTCATGCTTGAGTCCCATAATGATGGCGAATCCGTGGTCTTCAGGACCCACCGTGAGCGGGCCGAGTTTTTGCGGGAATGCCTTGATGAGCAAGGTCTTCTTGCCACGGTTCGTCGTATCTGAGGGTGGATCCAGACTTTTGCCCTGTCGTGGCGAGGATCTCCGCCTTCGTCCGTATGTACGGATGGCCGCGGTCTCGAAAATCCCCGATCCACGTCACGAAAACCCATTCCGAACTGTTCAGATTGCTTTTGGCGGGGTGTCAAGTTGGGGTTATGTTGGTTCGACCATCTTGACGGATTGCGCCCTTCCCGTGCGCTCGGTTCAGGTCTCGGCTGCGTCGCCGAGACGGAGCGGCGGGTGGGCAAGAAACTGCGAACACCTCAAGAGGAGGATCGAGACATGATGCGTCCGCGACTGAGCACCTTCATCCTTGCGTCGGCGTTCGGCACCGCCGCGACTCTGGGCACCACGGCCTACGGCCAGTGTGTGTTCTTCTCCGATGCCGAATGCAACCTCGTCGAAGCGGAGTGGGGCCCCTATGACGCCGACACCTTCCCCGATCCCAACAACCAGATCGAGCTGGCCACTCCAATCCTTGGCCTGGATGAATTCGGTGATTCGGTCGCCCTGAGCCTGTTCCAGGAAGCCAAGGTCAACGGCCTGCTCGGCCGTTGGTTCATCACCGATCCGGACACGGGTGCCGTTACGGGTGCCGACTCCGATACCGACTGGTATCGCGTTCGACTGACCGAGCCCGCCCGACTGATCATCACGGGTGCCGTCGGCAACCTGAATCCCGACACGGGCGCCGTGGATCCGTGGGCGTATGACTCCGACACGGGCGTGGGAAACCGCTTCGTGATGCTGGTCTACGATTTCAACAACTCCAACACGCAGTTCTTCGGTCAGCAGATCTGGGGAGGCTGCGAGAGTGCCACCTCGACACTGCCTTCGGGCGGTTCGGTGGAGTACGTCTATGTGCCGGCCGGTGAGTACGCCATTGGTCTGGATACCCGGTACGCGGAGAGCACCACCTCGGCGACCGAAGGCCCCAGCAACACCAAGTACGACGGTCCGGTCAACTTCTCGCTGAGCGTGTTCGCTCTGCCGCTGGGCGATGCCGCCTGCGGTACGGGCAGCCAGCCCTGCGACGAAGTGGCTGCCACCCCGGGCTGTGCTGACCCGGCCTGCTGCGATCTGGTGTGCGTGAGCGCCCCGGATTGCTGCTCCGTGCAGTGGGATCAGTCCTGCATCGATCAGGGCGTGGTGGACTGCGGTCTGTTCCAGTATGCCTGCGATCCCAACGCCAGCCTGACGCCCAACGATTGCGTGGGCAACTTCCAGTACGTCAGCCTCGCTTCTGGCGAGGCGGTGGTGGTTGACTTCGACAACACGGGCGCCCTCACGGACGGCCCGAACGACGTGGTCAACCTGTGCGGCAGCCCCATGGGCCGAGACCTCTGGTACCTGGTGGGACCGACCCCTGCGGCCGGCAACATCGGCATCAGCATGTGCGGCACCGGCACTGCTGGCGACACCGTGATGAACTTCTTCTTCGACCCCTCGTACAACCCCAGCCTGGGCATCGGTGATCCGTCGCTCCTGCCGGATCAGTACATCGGGTGCGCGGACGACGAGTGCGACGATGACGGCGACGGCGAGACCGATGTGGGTGGTCCGTCCGAAGGCACCATCGTCTACGCCCCCGAAGGTGTGTTCATTCTGGTTCGCGTGGGCAGCTGGTACGACGGTGGCCCCGAGGGTGCCAATGCCGTCGATCCCAGCGTTGGCCAGATGGTGTTCAGCTTCTTCTCGGAGATGTACTCCAACGACGGAGCGGACATCCTTCAGGTCGGCACCAGCCTGTACGGAACCGGCGGTGTCTCGTCTGGAGGTCGTTTGACCGCCGCCAACAGCACCACCGCTCCCAACAACTGGGCGTATCGCAAGACCATGCTCCCGTTCACCATCGAGAACGCGGGTGACTTCGACACCATCTCCATGGGTGGCTACTTCTCGAGCACCCAGCCCCCCGCCAACGTGCAAGCGATCGCATGGGAGATCCTTGCCCGTCCGGACGAGCTGGACCCCGACACGGGTGAACTGGTCGAGTCGTTCTCGGTCTACACCGACAACGTGTTCGATCCCGTGGCGGATCCCAACGACAGCAGCCTGGTGCTGTTCTCGGGCAACGATCCCACCTACACCCCGGCCAGCGATGGTCGTGACGCGTACACGGCCGTCGGCTTCGGCAACCTCCGGCTCCTGCTGGATGTGGCCGAGCCCGTGGCTCTGGATCCGGGTCGATACTGGATCACCGCGTGGGGCGTGAACTCGGACATCAACGTGACGTCCCTGTTCTCCCTGCCGGCGTGTGCCCAGGCCCCCGAGGCCTACGGCAGCGACGACGAGGTGACGGGCGTGTTCGAGCCGGTGCTGGCGCTGAACGGACGCATTCCGGACAGCACGGTCGATGGCGAGACCACCGGCACCCTTGGTGAGTTCCGTTGGGCCTACTTCCTGCGTCCTGGTTACAACACCGCCAACGTGTGGTGGGCAGCCCACTACTTCACGGACGGCATCAAGTCCTCCATCGAGGTCAACACCATCCCGTTCGCCCTGCAGCGTCGCACCTTCGCGAACGCCTGCCCGGGTGACCTGGACGGCAGCACCTTTGTGGACGCCGGCGACATCGGAAGCCTGCTGATCCTGTTCGGATCGGAAGGCGGCCCCGGTGACCTCGACGGCAGCGGTTTCGTGGACTCAGGCGACATTGGCAGCCTGCTGGTCCTGTTCGGAGCCTGCCCCTGAACTGGCAGCGTCTCTGACACTTGCGTGACGCATCAGACCCCCCGGCCTTGTGCCGGGGGGTCTTTCCTTTCCAACGGTGGTGGCGGGCTGCAACCAAAGCGGCCGTGGGGCGAAACAAGGTAACCTGCGGGGACCGCATCCGGCGGTTCCCGGACCTTACCCCCTATGCGCAAGTTCATCATCATCGGAGCGGCGGTTGTGGCGGTGGCCTTTGCCGCCGCCTTCATGCTGCCGGGCGGTGAGGATGCCTCGACGCCAGTCCGGTGGCAGGAGGTCAAGCAGGGTGTTCTGGTCGAGAGTGTTTCTGCCCCCGGGGTGGTGGAGCCCAAGAAGCAGTTGGAGGTGAGTGCGGAGGTGAGCGCCCGCATTCTGGAACTTCCATTTCGCGAGGGCGACCGGGTGAAGAAGGGTGACGTGCTGGTGAAGCTGGACGGCCGCGACCTGCAGGCGGCCCTGGCCAGCGCCGAAGCCCGCCGTGACGCGGACCGCTACCGATTGGAGGCCGAACGCAACCGCATCGAGGGCGCCAGGCAGACCATGGAAAACGCCAAGTTGCTCCTGGCACGCACGCGGTCGCTGCAGCAGACCGGCGACGTGTCGCAGCAGCAGCTTGACGACATGGTGGCTCGCGCCCGAGACGTGGAGAGTCAGGTGCTGGCGGCGGAGAAGACCATCTCCCAGCTGGAGATGAACCTGGCAGCCAGCGAGGGATCCGCGGAGCAGGTCCGGGAGCAGCTGCGTCGAACCATGAGCGTGAGCACCATCGATGGCCTGGTGACCACGCTCGAGGCGGAGGTGGGCGAGCTGGCCCTGCTGGGCACCATGAACCAGGCTGGCACGCGGATCATGACCGTGGCTGACCTGACCTCGATGCACCTGAACGCCAAGGTTTCCGAGACCGACATCGCCCGCGTGGCGGTGGGGCAGCCGGCCAAGATCTGGGTGAATGCCTACAAGAACGAGCCCTTCGAGGGCGCGGTGACCGAGATTGCGCTGCAACGCACGCTCGAGCGTGACGGCACCGGCAGCTTCAAGGTGCTGGTGGACCTGAAGCTGGATGGGCGGCAGATCTTCAGCGGCCTCACGGGCAACGTGGACATCGACATTGCCAGCCATGAGGGGGTCACCGTGCCCAGCCAGGCCGTGGTGGAGCGTCCAGTGAGTGAACTGCCCGAGCGGCTGAAGGACGATCCGCTGGTGCAGCGGGACCTGCGCGTGACGCCCGTGGTGTTTTGCGTGGTGGATGGCAAGGCCGTGCTGACGCCGGTGCGCACGGGCGCCAGCAACCTGACGGACACCCTGGTGGTGGACGGACTGAAGCCAGGGGAGCGGATCGTGACGGGGCCCTATCGCACCCTCGAGCGCCTGATCGACGGCGAGCCCGTGCGTGAGGAGGACCCCAGCAAGGATGCCTCGCGTTGGCGGGCGGCCGAGGACGCGCGCGGTCAGGGAGGCGGCATGGGTCCCGGCATGGGTGGCGGCCGCCGTCGAGGAATGCGGTAGGCGGGCGTCTTCGATGGCCGAACCGATCATCGAGGTGCGTGGCGTGACCAAGGTCTACCGCGTGGGCGTGGAGACCATCCATGCGCTGCGCGGGGTGGACCTTCTGGTGCAGGCTGGCGAGATGGTGGCCATCATGGGCGCCTCGGGCAGCGGCAAGAGCACGCTGATGAACACGCTGGGCTGTCTGGATCGGCCCACGGCGGGCTCGTACCACCTGGGCGGACGCGAGGTGAGCAACCTGGGGGCCTCGGAACTGGCCCGGGTGCGCAACGAGGAGATCGGCTTCGTGTTCCAGAGCTTCGAGCTGCTGCCCCGGCTCACCGCCCTGGAGAACGTGGAGTTGCCGCTGCTGTACGCCCGCGGCAAGGGATGGGGCTGGGCGCGGCAGCGACGCAAGCTGGCCGAAGCCGCCCTGGCACGGGTGGGGCTGCAGGAACGCATGGACCATCGGCCCAACCAGATCAGTGGTGGCCAGAAGCAGCGCGTGGCCATCGCGCGTGCCATCCTGGGCAACCCGCGCATCCTGATGGCGGACGAGCCCACGGGCAACCTGGACACCACCACCACCGACGAGATCCTGAAGCTGTTCGCACAACTGCACCGCGACGGGCAGACCGTGGTCATGGTGACGCACGAGAATGACGTGGCGGCGCATTGCCAGCGCGTGGTGCGGCTGCGCGACGGGCTGGTCCTGAGCGACCTGCCGGCGGAGCAGGATCCGGCCGTGGGGCCGCTGGTGCGCGAGCGACGGAGCGCCGCCTGATGCTGAGCCCGCTCTTCTATCTGGAGAACGTGCGGCTGGCGTTGCGGCAGATCTGGGCCAACAAGCTCCGCAGCATGCTGACGGCATTGGGCATCATCGTGGGCGTGGCAAGCACCACGGCGGTGATCGCGGCCCTGACCGGACTCAAGACCAAGGTGCTGGCCGAGTTCGAGACCTTTGGGGCCGCGCGCATCTATGTCTGGCCGAGCCGGCCGGAGGGCGTGCCGCGGAACACCTATCCATGGCAGAAGATTCGCCTGAAGCGCGAGGAGGCCCAGGCGCTGGCGGAGCAGTGCACCACCATCAAGGGCATCACGCCGATCAGCGAGACCTCCCAGACCGTCCAGAGCGATGCGGAGACGCTGGATGGCGTGAGCGTGACCGGCATCTGGCCGGCGTGGCACGCCACCGAGAACCGGCAGGTGATCCTGGGACGTCCGTTCTCGCAGACCGACATCGACAACGGCCGGCAGGTGTGCCTGGTGAACGACCTGGCGGTGCGCGACCTGCAGCTTCCGGCGGACCCTGTGGGCACGCACCTGATCATCGGGGGGAGGCGGTTCCTGATCGTGGGAGTGGTGGAGACCATCACCGAGCGCATGACCGGCTTCAACACCATCAGCGCCGAGCTGTTCATGCCCCACACGCTGATGGAGAAGTTCGTGGATCAGGACTACTTCATCCGATTCACGGCCATGGCCAACAGCCCGCAGGAGGCGGAGGACGCCCAGGCGGACATCACCCGGGTGATGCGCAAGGTGCGCGGCATCGGTCCCGGCGACCTGGACACGTTCCGTGTGCAGGCCATCGACCAGTTCATCGACCAGTTCAAGAGCATCGCGTCGGGCATCACGGCGGTGGCGGGCGGCATCGTGGGCATCAGCCTGCTGGTGGGCGGCATCGGCATCATGAACATCATGCTGGTGAGCGTGAGCGAGCGCACGCGCGAGATCGGCCTGCGCAAGGCACTGGGTGCCACGCCAGCGGCGATCCTGCTGCAGTTCCTGCTGGAGGCCGTGACGCTGTGCCTGGCGGGTGGCCTGGTGGGGGTGCTGATCGGGCAGGCCTTTGCTCTGGCCGTGAGCAGCATTCCCGGCGCCCGGCTGGAGAACGCCAGCGTGCCCGCGTGGGCCGTGGCCCTGGCCTTCGTGTTCAGCGCGGGCGTGGGGGTGATCTTCGGCATGTTCCCGGCGATCAAGGCCGCGCGACTGGATCCGATCGAGGCTCTGCGGCATGAGTAGATGGTGGCGACCGGTTCGTTGGGTGCTCTCCGCGGCGACGCTTTGCGGCGTGGTGGCGTGCCAGGAGGAACTGTTCAAGGACAGTTTCACCGCCTCGGGTGCCTCGGCCGAACGGCTGCACCAGATGGGCACCTTCGAGCCCCTGCGGGAGACCACCGAGACGCCACAAGGTGTCGAGGAGGCGGTCGCCGCCATGTCGGTGGACCGCATGGGAGGTGCCGCGCCGCCGCCGCGCCTGGCGATGTCGCTGGCTGAGTGCCGGGCGAGCGCCCTGCGCCGCAACCTGGACCTGCGGGTGCAGTTGTTCAGTCCCTCGATCGCGCAGGCCAACGTGGGCGTGGAGATGGCCAAGTTCGAGAGCAGCGTCTTCGTGAACTACGACCGCAACGATCAGAACATCGTCACCAACCTGCTTGGCGGAGAGGGCGCGGCGCAGGATGTCGGCGAGATCGGCGTGAACGTGCCCCTGGTGACGGGCGGCAACCTGAGCGTGGCGGCGGAGTCGCTCATGGCCAACCAGGACCTGATCAATGACGGCGTGCTGCCTGGCACGCAGGATGCCCAGGGCGGACTGCAGTTCAGCATCTCGCAGCCGCTGCTGCGCGGGGCCGGCATCGAGGCCAACACGGCCAGCATTCGCGTGGCCAAGCTGAACAGCCAGATCGCCGATGCCCGCACCAAGCTCGAGGCGATCCGCGTGCTGGCCAACGTGGACCGCGCCTACTGGAACCTCTACGCCGCCACGGCGGAATTGACGGTGCGTCAGCAGCAGTACGAGCTGGCGGTGGCACAGTTGGAACTGGCCCGTCGGCAGGTGCGGGCCGGTCAGGTGGCCGAGGTGGAGGTGATCCGTGCCGAGAGTGGCGTGGGCCGGACCATCGAGAACATCATCCTGGCCGACAACGCCGTTCGGCTGCGGCAGCGCGACCTGAAGCGCATCCTGAATGACCCGAATCTTCCCATCGAGGGCAGCACCTATGTGGAGGCGACCACGCCGCCCAGCCCGGTGTCGCTGCGGTTCGACCCCGAGACCATGTGCGCCAAGGCCAGCGACAACCGGATGGAGATGCTGGAACTGGAACTGCAGCTGTCGATCGACGCCACCAACATCGACCTGGCCCGCAACCAGGCCTTGCCGTTGTTCTCGGTGGACTACACCTACCAGTACTTCGGCTACGGCACCAACGTGGGCAACGCGTGGAGTTCGCTGGGGGATGCCGATCAGTACGCGCTGGGCGCCGGTGCCAGCATTCAGCTGGGCAACGAGGCCGCCAAGAACCGCATCCAGGGCGCGATCCTGACGCGCCTGCAGCGACTGGCCACCCGCGATGCACGCCGGCTTTCGATCCGACAGGAAGTGCTCAACGCGATGGACAATCTGGAGAACGCGTGGCGACGCATCCTGGCGGCCCGCATGGAGACGGCGCTGGCAGGTCGCACCTACGAGGCCGAGAAGCGCCAGTTTGACGTGGGTCTGCGCACCAGCATCGAGGTGCTGGATGCCGCCACCCGGCTGGGTGACGCGCAGAGCCGTGAGGTGCGGGCGCTGGCGAGCTGGCAGATCTCGCTGGTGGACCTGGCCTTTGCCACGGGCACCCAGCTTGGCCAGGCTCGCATCGACTGGAGCGAGGTGCTGCCTGCCCCCAGCGCCCGGGACGCCGTGGCGGGTCTGGGAGGACTTGGCGTGAACGTGGGTGGCGAAGAGGGCAACCAACCCCTGAGCGTGAGCGCGGATCCGGCAACCGAGGCGCAACTGAAGGCGCTGGGCATGCCGCAGACGGGTCCCCCAGTGGAGCCATCGGTGGGCCTTGGTGTGCGACCATCGGACAAGCCCATGGGTCCAGATCGTGCGCCGCCGGCACCGGACCTGGGTGTGAAGCCGGCACCGCCGGTCACGCCCTCGCCACGAACGGCGCCGATTCCGGAGAGCCGGCCGCCTTCGGGCCCTGCGACATCGCCCCAAGTGCCTCCCGCCGAGACGCCTGCCGCGCCACCGGCGGCGCCCGCGTCCGCGCCACCAGCGTCCCCGCGGCCCGAGCCTGCGCCTAGCGGGGGGTGAATCGCCAGTCGGCGGCTGTCGCCTGGTCAGCCCAACGGCGCATGTCGCGCAGTTCGTCCAGCGGAACCAGTTCCACAGCGGCGTCCGCCGTGGCCACGCTGGCCCGGCCATCCCAGCGGGCGCTCACGTTGCCGCTGCTGGTGGCCAGTTCAGGGTCGTAGGAGGCGGCCCACTGCGGTCCCAACCACTGCGGGCTCTCCAGTCGGAAGTAGCCCTCGCGCACGCCGCCGGTGGCGCACGCGTTCTGGTTGGTGCGGCTGCTGGCGAACACGGTGAGCTGGTCGGGGTGACGGATGCCCGAGAGTCGGCTCACGTAGAAGTTGGAGAATGGATTGGGGCGGCCGCCCACCTGACCCGGCATGAATCCGTAGCGCTCCTGGTCGCCTCCGACCCACATGCCATTCAGGCCGAAGGCCGGGTACAGGCTCTCGAAGTAGAGCGCCTTCATGAGATCGCCTCCGGCGCACTCCCGCACCTGCCACGTCTCGCTGGTGACCGCGAGCAGATCGGACCTGTGATCGAGGTAGCGGCTGAGGCGATGCGGCCACCGGGCCACCACGGACCGCTGATTGCCGAACACCTCGGGCGGAATGGGCTCGCCATCCTGGTACCACGCAGGCAGGGGCGAGAGCGGCGGCATGCCGTAGAAGGCGGGGATGAGCCACCCCTTCTGATCGGTGGCGTACTGGTTCCACGCGGTGATCACGCCACGCAGCGAGGCCAGTTCGCGCACGGTGGCCGCCCGCTGGCGCACGCCCGAAAGGGCTGGGAGCAGCAACGCCGTGAGCAGGGCCACCACGGCCACCACCACCAGCAGTTCCACCACCGTGAAGGCCGTTCGGGCGGAAATGCGGGGATTTGGTGCTGGAATCGCCAAGTCCGCGAGTATAGGGTGGTTGTCCTTCGCCATGCGATCGCCTGCACCCTGCATCGTGCTCCTGACGTGCGCCGCGGCCTTCGGGCAGTCCATCGACGCGCTCTGGGAGAGCCCCGCGATCGATCGCTGGATGTATCCCTTCAACGGCACGCCAGGCACGCGCACGGCGTTGAGCGTGTTCGGCAGCGACGTCCAGAACCCGGCGCTCTTCGATGCCCGTGATGGGCAGATCCTGCTCGCCTTCGACACCGCGGACCAGGTGCCCACGGGATCCGGCCTGGACGGCTGGCGCGTGGCCGAAGCCGAGGTCACCCTGCAGGTGCAGAACGACCTGGTGTTCCGGTACGACCCCACGGCCGATCCCTGGACGGACTTCCTGCCGACGAGTGATCCGCGGCGAACCGTGGACGCCGACGCGGGCCAGCCGGTGGAACTGGGTGCCGTGGGGTTCCGGAACGGATGGACAGCCGGAACGTTCCAGGAGACATCGCCGTTCGCGGAGCCTGGCGACAGCTTCCTGAGCCCATCGGTGCGCAACGCGTTCGCCGCGGTGCTGGATCCGCAGGGCGTGCCGGTGGATGCCTCCAACCATCCACGCGAGGGTTGGCAGCCCTCGTTCCTGGCGGTGGGCCGGATCGACGGCCTGTCGGCGGGCGAAAGGGTGCCTGGTGAGAGCCTCATGCGATTCCGCATGGACCTTGCGCTGCCAGGCGTGCAGGCGTGGCTGCGACAGGGCCTGAGTCAGGGACGCGTGTTCCTGAGCGTGAGCAGCCTGACCAGCGTGCAGCAGCAGGCAGGCGATTTTCCCGTGTTCTACGCCCGCGAGAACGCGTTCGTGCAGTTGGGCCTCTCGCAGGCGGCGTCGCTGCGGCTGCGTCTGGAGCGTGAGCCCGCGTGTCGATTCGCCGATCTGGACTGCAACGGCGCCGTGGATGCCGGTGACATCAGCGTGCTGCTGGTGCAGTTCGGCTGTTCCGACTGTCCCGGCGACCTGGATGGCAATGGCATGGTGGATGCCGGTGACATCAGCGTGCTGCTGGTGAACTTCGGCTGATCCGGGCAGCCTGTCGCAGCCACGTCTTCAGGCGGAGTTCCGCGGCCAGCACGCGAGCGGCGTCGCAGGCCAGCACGGCAGCCGTCTCGGGTCGCGTGAGGTGGTCGGCCCATCGCAGCTGCAGGACCAGGCGGTCGAAGCAGGGCAGTTGCCAAGCGCTTTGCAGGCAGCACGGGTCCAAGACGGCATGTTCCATGACCACCTGCGGCATGCGGGCATTTTGGCGCCAGTCCGGCGCGGCCGCAAGGGGTCAGGCAGCCAGGGCGGGCTCGCGGTCCACCATGCGAACGAAGGTGTCGGCCAGGCCGGGGTCGAACTGTCGTCCCGCGCCTTCGCGAATCTCCCGCAGCGATCGCTCGACGGACAGCGCGCGCCGATAGGGACGATCCTGCCGCATGGCGTCGAAACTGTCCACGATGGCCATGAGGCGCGCGAGGCGCGGAATGCGCTCGCCGCTGAGTCGGTGGGGGTAGCCATGGCCATCCCAGCGTTCGTGATGCCACAGGATGGAGGGCACGGCATGGTCGAGCCCCCCAAGGCCCTGAACGATTCGCTGGCCGATCTCCGGATGCAGGTTGACCATGGCCCGTTCATCAGGGCTGAGTGCTCCCGGCTTGCGGAGCACCCCTTCAGGTACCCCCAACTTGCCCACGTCGTGCAGCAATCCGGCCACGCGTGCGGATCGGGTTTCCGAGATCGTCATGCCCGCGGCCGCAGCCAGGCGGAAGGCCAGTTCCGCGGTGCGCTCGCTATGGCCGCGCACGCTTCGGTGCGTGGCTTCGATGGCCCGCAGCAGGGCCTCCACGCCGGGCATGGTGGTCGGTCGAAGCGGCGCCGGACGGATCAGGCGCACCATCGCGGCGAGACGCGGGATCTCATGCCCGGTGGCCAGCCTGGACTGGAGCAGCAGGTCGGCCGTCAGTTGGTGATCCATGTGCACGCTCTGGCAGAGCGCGCGAAGGCTGCCCTGTGGTCCGGTGATCCGTTGCGTCAGAGCCACGGCCACTCCCTGGGATCGACCGTCGCTGCGGCGCGAGATGCCGCCGGGCAAGGCCCAGCAGCCGGCGATGATCTCCCGGGGTCGGCGGTGCTCGCCATCGCTCCAGCCTGCCAGGACATCCCCGACCTGGCGGCGGATCCAGGGGCTGTCGGCCACCAGCGTGGTCAGCGGGTCGCCTTGCGTGCTCCAGTGAACGAAGCCTGGCTCTGCCTGGGCCCAGACCAGGCCCGCGCGGCGAAGACGGGCCGCGAGTTGGTCAAAGCGTCGGGTTCGCGACGAGGTGTCGCCGTGGCATGATGGGCAATCGCTTGCATGAACGTTTGCGGGAGTCTGGACTGGACGCATGGTCGACCTCGTGCCTGTGGCGGATCTTGAAGACTGGTGTGCGGACCCACACTTCGCGGATCCCCAGGCTCGTCGGCTCGATGCGGGAGGTGGATGAGTCCACCCACGCCCTCCATTCGATCCGCATGGCGGAACAGACGGAACAGGCTGAATTGCCCAGATTGCGGGCCTAGACTGCGACCCGGCCATGGTCCCGATCCGTCCGTTCTCGGTCCTTCGTCCCTCGGCAGCGCGCGTTCGGGGATTCTCAAGCGCCCGGCTCGGGCACGGAGACCTGGAAGCAGGCCTGCCGAGCGATGGAGAGATTCCAGGGCTGATCCGATCCATTCATGAGGGGGCGGAGGCCCTGGATCGACTGGTCGGGGAGCGCTCGCTGATGGGGGATCCGGAGCCCGCGATCCTGATGCATCGGCACGTGCGGCAGCACCGACGGGTGGCTGGAGCTGTGGCGCACGTCTCCACCGTGGCGCTGGATGCCGGTCTCTCGCCGCTCTGCGAGTCCTGCCCGCTGCTGACGGCCATGCATGCATCCGTGACGGAACGGATCGGCGCGAACGTGGAGTCCATGGTGATCGGCTTCGAGTCCTCGGAGGCGATGCACGAGCTCTTCGAGCGCGAGATGAACGATCGGCCCCTCTTCCATGTGGTGGCCGATGATGAGGCCACGCACACGCTCTGGCGGGGCCGTCGCACCCGGGAGATGGTGGACGCCTTCGCGACCGTGCGGCATGCGTGGGTGATGGAGGGTGGCGAACTGCTGCAGTCAGGCCGTGACGCTCTGGCATGGCTGGTGCCGCTGGAGCAGCTGCGCCCACGATGGGCGACCCGGTTGGTCGTGATGCACGCGCAGTCGGCGCTGCAGGCTGCCATCGAGCGGCATGGTGAGCGCGTGCACGGCGCGAGCCAGCCGGACATCGACGCCGTGGTGGTGCAGGCGGGCGTCGATGGCGGTCGCTGGCGCATTCCGCTCCCACCCGGCAACGAGGACGACCCGGTGGCGGTCACCATGGATGCGCGGCTGGATGTCTGGTGGCGGGCGGCCGTGGGCCTGGATCCATCCACCAGCACGCGGCGGCGGCTGGGTTCGGCCGCCGAGGCGGGCGTGGCTGGCCGGTGGTCCATTCGGCTTCCGGAACCCGGGATGGACCAATTGCAGGCTCTCCTTCGGGCGGGCCTGCGACTGCCGGCCCGAAGCGTGTGGATGGAGCCGGCCATCCGGTCCGGACTCTGGATGCATCGCACTACAATCGCGTGATGAACACGCTTTCGCAGCAGCCGGAGGCCTCGCGCGGCTCGGGCACCGGCGTCACGCGGGTGCTGGTGGCCGATGCCTTTGAGCCCGCTGGACTGACCGCCCTGAAGGAACTCGGTTGCGACACCATCCATGAGCCGGAACTCACCGCCGCTCAGCTGCCCCAGCGTCTCGCCACGCTGCAGCCCGAGGTGCTGGTGGTGCGTGAGACGGCCGTGACTGCGGCCGCCATCGAGGCCAGCGGCAGGTTGGCCCTGGTGGTGCAGGCCGGGGCGGGTGTGGAGGAGATCGACCTGGCCGCGGCGAGCCGCCGAGGCGTGTTCGTGAGCAACTGTCCGGGCCGCAACGCCCACGCGGTGGCGGAACTCGCGTGGGCGCTGGTGCTGGCCTGCGACCGTCGCGTGCCCGATCAGGTGATCCGGATGCGTGAGGGCCGATGGGATCGCGTCGAGTTTCTCAAGTCCGCCGGCCTGCACGGCCGCACCATGGGGATCGTGGGGTTGGGGCAGGTGGGGATGGAGATCGCCCGGCGTGCCAAGGCCTTCGGCATGGGCGTGGTGGCGTGGAGCCGGCACCTGACCGAGGAGAAGGCCGACGCAGCCGGCGTGCACTACTGCGCCAACATCGTGAACCTGGCCAAGCTGGCGGACGTGGTCTGCGTGTGCGTGGCGGTGAACGAGGAAACCGATGGCCTGGTCGGCGAGAAGTTCCTGAACGCCCTGCGGTCAGGCTCGATCCTGGTGAACATCTCCAGTGGCCGCGTGATCGACGAGAGCGCGCTGGCCGCGGCGGTGCGTGATCGGGGCATCCGTGCGGGCCTCGACGTGTTTGTCCATGAACCCGAGTCGGACCGCGCCGCCTTCGAGAGTCCCCTGGCACGGCTGCCGGGCCTGTATGGCACGTTCCATGTGGCCGCCAGCACCGAACAGGCCGCTCACGCGGTGGCCACCGAGAGCGTTCGGGTGATCCGCGAGTGGATGGACCGGGGCACGGCGCCCAACTGCGTGAACCGGGCCCGGCCCACGCCCTCGGGGGTGCTGCTGTGGGTGCGGCACCTGAACCGGCCGGGCGTGCTCGCCCACATCTTCTACACGCTGGGTCAGGCGGGCATCAACGTGGAGGAGATGGAGAACGTGATCTACGAGGGCGCCGAGGCGGCCATGGCACGCATGCACCTGGACCAGTCGCCCAGCGACGTGCACCTGCAGGCGATCCGGCAGAATCCCTCGGTGCTCGGGGCCGGAATCTCCCATGTGCCTCCGAGGCGTTCGTGATGACCGGCGCAGTCGTGGGCATGCAGGCGGTGCGTTCGGCCGCGTCGGGACGCGTCTTCAACTTCAGTGCGGGCCCGGCATGCCTGCCGCTCGAGGTGCTGGAGGAACTGCAGCGTGACCTGGTCGACCTGCGCGGCAGCGGCATCGGCATTCTGGAGCACAGCCACCGCGGCCCAGTCTTCGACCAGCTGCTGGCGGAGAGCCATGCGACGTTCCTGCGCGTGGCAGGGGCGGGCAGCGACTGGGAGGCGCTGTTCATTCCCGGTGGGGCCACGCTGCAGTTCGGCATGCTGCCGCTGAACTTCCTGCCCGAGGGCGGCCACGCCGACTACGCCGACACGGGCCTGTGGGCCACCAAGGCGATCGCGGACGCCCGCGCGGTGGGTCGCGTGCACGTGACCTTCGATGGCAAGCCGTTCGCCTTCGATCGAACGCCGCATTCGGACGAGGCGGCGCCGAGCCCGGGGGCCGCCTATCACCACTGGTGCAGCAACAACACGGTGGACGGCACCAAGTGGAGCGTCACACCCCGGGCTGCGGAGGGTGCATGGCTGGCACGGGATGCCAGCAGCGACATCCTGGCGGAGCCCCTGGACCTGGCCGGTCATGGCCTGGTCTACGCCGCGGCCCAGAAGAACCTGGGTCCGAGCGGCATGACCATGGTGCTGATCCGGCGCGACCTGCTGGACCGCGGATGCCGGATGCTGCCGAGCCTGCTCCGATACGACGAGTATGCCCGAGGCGAGAGCCGGCCCAACACGCCGAACACCTTCGGCATCCATGTGGTTGGGCTGGTGTGCCGCTGGATCGAGCGGCAGGGCGGCGTGCAGGTCATGCAGCGGCTTGCGGCCGAGCGCAGCGGACTGGTGCTGCAGGCGATCGACGAGAGCGGCGGTTTCTGGAAGGCTCACGCCGAGCGCTGGTGCCAAAGCCCGATCAATGTGCTCTTCCGAGGCCCCAGCCCGGACCTGGACGCCGCGTTCGTGCGCGAGGCGGCGGCGCACGGCATGGATGGCCTGGCCGGCCACCGCAGTACCGGTGGCATCCGGGCCAGCATGTACAACGCCATGCCGCTGGCCGGTGCCCAGACGCTGGCGGACTTCATGCGGGATTTCGCCCGTCGGATGGGCTGAGTCATGTTCCGCCGCGCAACGCCGCGGCGCCCCACGGCAGTTCGAGGCGATCCGCCGTACGGACATAGTCCAGCCCACCCATCCGGCCCACCGCTCGCACGGCGTCGGGCTGCACGCGGAAGCGATCATCCACCACCGATGGGTCGGCGTGGATCCAGACCACCTCCCCAAGCACGATGTTGCCGCCGCTGGGTCGCCCCGGATTGGTGCGAATCACGCGCAGCGTCCGGCACTCGAAGGTGATCGGGCTCTCATGGACCCGGGGCGGCCTGACCCGGTGCGATGGTGCGGGCGTGAGGCCCGAAAGCTCGAACTCGCTGCAGGCGGGAGGCAGTTCCTCGGCGCACGCCACCACCTGCCGGATGATGGACTCGGTGGCCACGCTCACCGTGAACTCGCCGCAGCCGCCCTCGGCCACCGGCTTGGCGTGACGCAGCGAGTCCTTCTCGGATCCATCTGACCGGTTGGCTGGACAGAACAGCAGGCACATGGGATCGCTTCCCACGCCCGCGTAGAAGGAGAAGGGCGCCAGGTTGGGCTCCGAGCCATCGGGCAGACAGGTGCCCACCACCGCGATGGGTCGCGGAACGATGGAACCGATCATGAGCGCGTAGCGGCGATCGGGTGGCAGCGTGGCGGGATCGACACTCACGTGGGGCATGCGCGGATTCTCCCCGGTCAACGTACCCGACGTGAACCTTTGCGGCCGCCGATATGCTCGAATCCCATGAGCGGCGATGCCTTCGAGTACGACCTGGTGGTGCTGGGAAGCGGTCCGGCGGGTCAACGCGCCGCGGTGCAGGCCGCCAAGCTGGGCAAGCGCGTCTGCGTGGTGGAGCGGAGCCGCCAGGTCGGTGGTGCCTGCACCACCACGGGCACCATCCCGAGCAAGACCTTTCGCGAGGCCGTGCGCAGCCTGACGCGACGCAGCCTGATGCTCAGTCTGCACTCGATCGGTGCCCGGCCGGTGCGACCCACCATGGAGGCGCTCATGAGCCGCGTGCACAGCGTGGTGGAGCGCGAGAGCGTGGTGGTGCATGACCAGTTCGACCGCAACGAGATCGAGGTGGTGAGCGGCCTGGCCTCCTTCGAGGGTGACCATGCCGTGATGGTGGAGGGCGCGGAAGGCGTGCGAAGGCTGCAGGCCGCCTTCGTGCTGGTGGCCACCGGCAGCCGGGCCATCATGCCCGGCGACACCAGGCCCGATCCCGAGTGCGTGTTCACCAGCGACACCATCCTGGCGGCGCCGCGACTGCCGCGCACGCTGCTGGTCATCGGGGCCGGCGTGATCGGCATCGAGTACGGAAGCATGTTCGCCAACGCGGGCGTGCAGGTGACGGTCATGGACAAGGTGGAGCGGCCATTGGGGTTCATCGACCACGAGATCGTGGACGAGTTGATCCACCAGATGCGCAAGCAGCAGGTCACCTTCCGCATGGGCGAGGAGGTGGCCGGTGCGGCGCGCGAGACGACGGCAAGTGGACAGCCCCGCGTGGTGGTGACCACCCGGAGCGGCAAGCGCATGGCCACGGACATGGTGCTGGTGAGCGCCGGGCGCACGGGCAACGTGGAGTCGCTCAACCTGCAGGCCGTGGGCCTGGAGGTGGACCAGCGTGGCCGGATCCGGGTGGACGAGCGGTTCCGCACCGCAAGGCCCTGGATCTACGCGGCCGGTGACGTGATCGGCTCCCCGGGCCTGGCCGCCACCAGCTACGAGCAGGGCCGCATCGCCAGTTGCGACATGTTCGGCGAGCCGCATCCCGGGATGGCATGCCACTGGCCGTTCGGGATCTATGCCGTGCCCGAACTGAGCAGCGTGGGCGCCAACGAGCAGGAACTGACCCGCGACTGCGTGCCCTACGAGATCGGCGTGGCCCGATACAGCGAGAGCGCCCGCGGGCAGATCCGCGGTGACGAGGCAGGCCTGCTGAAACTGCTCTTTCACCGCGAGACGCGGCGACTGCTCGGGGCCCACTGCATCGGCAGCCAGGCCACCGAGCTGGTGCACATCGGTCAGGCGGTTCTGGCGCTCGGCGGGGGCCTGGATTACTTCCTGAGCACGGTGTTCAACTATCCCACCTTCGCCGAGTGCTACAAGGTGGCGGCCTTGAACTGCCTGAACCGCCTTCGGGCCAGCGCCGACACGGCCTGCTGAGCCGCCGGCCATTTCGCCGACGGTCCGATCTCGCCTACACTGACGATGTTCTGTGACAACTGGGGCCGTACCGGCATCGACCGGACGCGATCGGATGCAGGTCGCGCGTCGTGGAGCCTGCTGGCCACGTAAAAAGTAGGCACAACAACGTCTGCCAACACGCAGTACGCTCTCGCGGCCTAATTTGGCCGCATGGACATCACGTGACGCCTGATGGCGTGCATGTCCATCAATCATCAGGCTGGCGGTTGAACGCTGACAGGCCGTTCACCGCGACATCTTGCCTGTCTGGAACCCCGCGAAGTGTCCAGCGACTGACACGGGGTTCGAGATGGAACAGCTGGATACACGCGTAGAAGCCTGCATGGCGAGCGTCTCGGCACAGGGGTTCGACTCCCCTCGGCTCCACTCTCTCTCTCTCTCTCTCTCTCTCTCTCTCGGCCCCCGCTGGGCGTACGGCATGGCCTCAAGCTTCGAGGCGGTCAATCAGCAGCCGCACCGCCTCATCCACGCTGATGGCCGCGGTGTCGATCGCCAGGTCCGGCGCGTCAGGGGGCTCGTAGGGGCTGCCAATGCCGCTGAGATTGGGCAGTTCGCCCCGCCGAGCCTTGCGGTACAGGCCCTTCACGTCCCGGCGCTCGCACTCCGCCAGCGACGTGCTCACGTGCACCTCCAGGAAGCGGTCCGCCCCGATCCGTTCACGGGCCATCTCGCGCTCCGCGCGGAACGGCGAGATGAAGCTGGTCATCACGATCAGACCCGCATCGCACATCAGCCGGGCCACCTCGGCCACGCGACGGATGTTCTCCACCCGGTCGGCCTCGGTGAAGCCCAGGTCGCGGTTGAGGCCCTGCCGGACATTGTCGCCATCCAGGATGTAGGTGTGGCGACCCATGCGATGCAGGGCGGTCTCCAGGGCGTTGGCGATGGTGCTCTTGCCGCTGCCGGAGAGGCCGGTGAACCAGATGACCCGTGCCGGGTGACCATGGAGCCGCTCGCGGGCCGTCTGGTCGATCGTGAGCGCCTGGCGGTGCACGTTCTGGGCTCGCCGCAGGTTGTGCCGGATCATCCCCGCGGCCACCGTGGCGTGCGAGAAGCGGTCGATCAGGATGAACCCACCCAGCGTGCGCGACCGCTCGTAGGCGTCGAAGGCCACGGGTTGCGCCGTGGCCAGGGTGCACGTGGCGATGTCGTTCAGTTCCAGCTGGCTGCGCGGCTCCTCGGCCAGCGTGTTCACGTTCACGCCGTGCTTGATCGCGGTGATGGAGGCGGGCGTGACCTGCGTGGCCAGCTTCATCAGGTAGCTGCGGCCGGTCAGGCCCCGGTCGCCGTGCATCCAGACCAGCGAGGCCTCGAACTGATCGGTGGTCTCGATCGCCTGGCTGCAGCTGATCACGTCGCCGCGGCTGGCGTCGATCTCACGGTCCAGGGTGAGCGTGATCGCCTGTCCGCGTTCCGCCCGCTCCAGATCGCCGTCCAGGGTCACGATGCGCTGCACCCGTGCGGTCTGGCCGCTGGCGGTCACGCGCACCGCGTCTCCACGGCTCACGTGCCCCTCAGCCACCGTGCCCATGACGCCGCGAAAGTCGTGGCTGGGTCGGTTGACCGCCTGCACCGGAAAGCAGAACCGCTGGTGGTGCGGCGGGTCGGGGCGCACGGTCTCCAGCCAGGCCATGAGCGTGGGGCCGCGATACCACCCGGTCCGCGAGGATCGTTCGGTGACATTGTCGCCCCGGAGCGCGGAGATGGGGATCGCGGAGATCGACCGAAAGCCCAGGGGTGCCGCGAAGGCCTGATACTCGGCCTGGATTTGGTCGAAGACGGATGGGTCAAAGTCCACCAGGTCCATCTTGTTGATGGCCACGGCCACGTCCCGGATGCCCATGAGCGAGACCAGGTAACTGTGCCGGCGGGTCTGCGTGAGCAGGCCCTGGCGTGCGTCGACCAGCAGCACGGCCACATCGGCGGTGCTGGCCCCCGTGACCATGTTGCGGGTGTACTGCTCGTGGCCGGGCGTGTCGGCCACGATGAAACTTCGGCGGCTGGTGGTGAAGAATCGATAGGCCACGTCGATGGTGATGCCTTGCTCGCGTTCCGCGGCCAGGCCGTCCACCAGCAGCGCGAAGTCGATCTCCTGGCCCTGGGTTCCGTGTCGCGCGGAGTCCCGCTCCAGCGCCGCGATCTGGTCCTCGAAGAGCAACTGGCTCTCCCACAGCAGCCGGCCGATGAGCGTGCTCTTGCCGTCATCCACGCTCCCGCAGGTGATGAAACGCAGCAGATCCAGCCGTGCCTGCCGTTCCAGGAACGCCTCCACGGATGGCGGCGGCTCGGCCGCGGCAACCGGTTTCTTGCGGGGGCGCGCCATCAGAAGTAGCCCTCGCGCTTCTTCTTCTCCATGCTGGCGGCCGAGTCATGATCGATCACGCGGCCCTGCCGTTCCGACTGCCGTGACTGCAGCAGCTCAAGCACGATGTCCTCCAGCGTGGTGGCCGATGACTCCACGGCACCGGTCAGCGGGTAGCAGCCAAGGGTGCGGAACCGGACCCGTCTTCGTTCGATGCGCTCGCCCGGAAGCAGGCGCATCCGGTCGTCGTCCACCATCAGCAGCGTGCCGTCGCGGTTGACCACGGGCCGCTCCCGGGCGAAGTACAGCGGCACCACGGGGATGCCCTCGCGCAGCACGTAGCTCCACACGTCCAGTTCGGTCCAGTTGGACAGCGGGAAGACCCGGATGCTTTCACCGGGGCGCTTGCGGGCGTTGTAGAGGTTCCAGAGTTCGGGTCGCTGGTTCTTGGGATCCCAGGCGTGCGTGGCGGTCCGGAAGCTGAACACGCGCTCCTTGGCCCGGCTCTTCTCCTCGTCGCGTCGGGCGCCGCCGAAGGCCACATCGAAGCGGTGCATGTCCAGGGCCTGCTTCAGTCCCACGGTCTTGGTGATGTCGGTGTGCAGCTGCGAGCCGTGGTCAAACGGGTTGATGTCACGCTCGATCGCCTCGGGATTCACGTGCCGCAGCATCCGAAAGCCGCCCTGTCCCGCCATCCACTCGCGGAACAGGTACATCTCGCGGAATTTCCAGCGGGTGTCGATGTGCAGCAGCGGAAAGGGGGGCGGAGCCGGAAAGAACGCCTTGCGGGCCAGGTGGCTCATGACCGAGCTGTCTTTGCCCAGCGAATGCAGCATGACGGGGTTGTCCGCCTCGGCCACGGCCTCGCGGATGATGTGGATGCTCTCGGCCTCCAGCCGGTCCAGGTGTGACGCGTGGCTGGTGCGACGATGCGAGGGTGGTGAGACTCCCATGGCCAGCACCGGCGCATAGGCCAGCATGTCCAGTTGCACGCCCTCGATCGGCTGCATGGTGCGGCACGAGTCGCACAGCGACCCGCTCGGGAAGATGGCCAACGGCTTGCCTGCGTGATCACGCAGGCGCTCGATCGCGTGGCTGAGGTCCGTCTGCGTCGGCTGTGCGGTGGTCATCGGCACCCAGAAGTTGGCGCCGCGGGCATCCTGCGCCACCAGACAGGCGGTGCCTCCGGGCAGCGTGTGCCATCGCGCGAAGAGCACGAGTCGTCGCTTGCTGCGGGCCTCCTCAAGCTCCCAGTCCAGCAGCATTCGGGTGATTGGTCGATCCAGCTCGTCGCGGAGATCGCCGACGGCGATCGGTGCGGGCAGGACTCCCAATGCGTGCAGTCGACGCTCGGCGGTTCGCTTGCTGCCACAGCCCTCCGTTGCCTTCAGGTGCTGAAACGCCGAATCGGTGTCCCACACCTTGGGCTCGTTCAGGCCACAAAGGTCAGGCATGCCCGAGTTCCATGATTGTCGCAATATGCATTTGCATGGATCAAGTTACACGATAACCTATCTCATAGTTGAATGGTAGCAATAAATATTGATCTCATTGCATGACGCGTCAAGTGGAAATCTCGGAATCGGAACTTGCCGGCCGCCTCGCAGATATCGCCAAGGCGGCTGGAGAGGCGATCTTGGCCATTTACGAGCGGGGGGCGGAAGCCGCCCAGATCAAGCGGAAGGCGGACGACTCGCCGCTGACCGCCGCAGACCTGGCCGCACACCGGGTGATCGTGACGGCCTTGGCGGCCTGGACGCCCACCATCCCGGTGGTGAGCGAGGAGGATGAGGCGTCGCTGGCCCACCGCACGGGCTCCGGAACGTTCTGGCTGATCGATCCGCTTGATGGCACCCGGGAGTTCATCGCCCGCAACGGCGAATTCACCGTGAACATCGCGCTGGTGCGGCAGGGAGTGGCCGTGGCCGGTGTGGTGCATGCGCCGGCGCTGGGCGAGTGCTTCGTGGGGATCGCCGGTTCCGGATCCACGGTGGAGCGTGGCGGCGCGCAGGCTCCCGTGCGCGTGGCAAGCGACATCGTGGCTCCGCTCCGTGTGGTGGCCAGCAAGAGCCACATGAACGAAGCCACGCAGGCCTTCATCGAACGGCTGGGACCGTGCACGTTGGTGCAGGCCGGCAGCTCACTCAAGTTCTGTCGCGTGGCTGAGGGGGCGGCGCACTGCTATCCCCGGCTCGGACCCACGTGCGAATGGGACACGGCCGCGGCGCAGGCCGTGGTCGAGGCGGCTGGGGGGCTGGTCTGCACGCTGGATGGCCGGCCGCTCCGCTACGGCAAGCCTGACGTCCGAAATCCCGAGTTCGTGGCGTGCGCGGCACCTCTGGACCGCCTGATCCGCTGACTGGCCCGAGGGTGCAGCCATGAAACGGAGCGATCGGCATGCTTGACTCCAGTTTCGCGATCGCGGGTGCCTGCACCGGACTGGTGGTTGGGCTCACGGGCGTGGGCGGAGGCGCCCTCATGACCCCGATCCTGCTTCTGGTGTTCGGCGTGTCTCCGGCCACGGCCGTGGCAACCGATCTGTGGTTCGCGGCCATCACCAAGTTGGTGGCTGTGCCCGTTCATCATCGAGGCGGCCACGTGGACTGGCAGGTGGTGCGGCGACTCTGGGCGGGAAGCCTGCCGGTGGCCTTGGGTGTGGTGGTTCTGGTGTCGTTGGGCGCCACAGTGGCCAGAGTGGACGGTCTGACCAAGGCCATCGGAGCGGTGATCATGGTCACGGCGGTCGGACTGCTGCTGGGGCCGTGGCTCAACGCCCTGGCACGCGGTCGACGCATCGCGGATCCGGAGCGATTCAAGCGACGCCAGCCGGCCCTGACCGTGGCAGGGGGCGCCTGTCTTGGCTTGCTGGTGGCACTGACCAGCGTGGGGGCCGGTGCACTGGGCACGGTGATGCTGCTGGCCCTGTACCCGCTGCGCATGACGCCACACCGGCTGGTGGCCACCGACCTCGCCCATGCGATTCCGCTGGCGGTGGTGGCGGGTTCGGGCTACCTGATCATGGGCCTTGTCGACGGCTTCATGCTGGCAAGCATGCTTGTCGGCTCGATCCCTGCCGTGCTGGCAGGCAGCCTGCTGGCACGACGCATCTCGCCGGTGTGGCTGCGAGCCGCGCTGGCCCTGGTGCTGGCGGGATCAGCCCTGAAGACGCTCGGGATGCCCTGACGATCAGGCCGTTGTCGCCACCTCGGCCGCTGCCAGCCGCCCATCGGCTTCGGGCAGGTCGAAGAAGTCCACCTGGCCAGTCTTCACGTCGTACATGCCGCCGACCATGCCGATCTGTCCCGCGTCGATCATGGCCCGCAGCGCCGGGCTGCTCTCCCGCACGTGGCGCATCACCTGAATCACGTTGAGCCGGGCCACTCGATCGACGAAGGCCTCGTTGGCCGATGTGCGGTTGTCCCGTGTCTGGGTCTCGGCTCGCACCGCGTCACCGATGGGCGCGATCACGAAGGGCAGGTTCTTCAGGCCCGTGGCCTTCTCCACGTCGGCGCCGGACCCCACGAAGTCACAGGCCGCCTTCACGGCGCCACATCGGGTGTGGCCCAGCACCAGGATCAGCTTGGCTCCGGCCACCTTGCAGGCGAACTCCATGCTGCCCAGGGCCTTGCGGCTGGGAATGTTGCCGGCCAGTCGCACGCTGAACACGTCGCCGATGCCCAGGTCCAGCAGCATCTCCACCGGAGCACGCGAGTCGATGCAGCTGAGCACCACCGCCATGGGGTGCTGGCCTTCGCTGGTGGCATCGACCTGGCGGGCCAGGTCGCGGTGCAGACGATCGCCGGACACGAAGCGGTCATTGCCCTCGCGCAGCACCTGCAGCACCCGACGGGGGGTGAGTTGCGACTGCACCTCGCGCGTGCTCACGTCCACGTACTGCACCAGGTCCCGGAGCGGGTAGCGATCCTGAAAGCCCAGCAGGCTGATCTTGACACCCCGGCCCGGCGCGGTCTCCTGGGCATACTCGCGGATGGTGGTCAGGATGTCGCGATCGATGTAGTCGCAGGTGCGGGCGTCGATCAGCACCTGGTCCCCGGGCTTGAACTCGCCCAGCGTCAGGTTGAGATGGGCCCGGTGCAGGAAGGTGGCCTGGTTGGCCAGCTCGACGCGGTGCACCACTCCGCCCACGTGCTCCTCCTTGATGACGCGGAAGCCACGATTGAGGTTGGACCAGAGGATGAAGGAGAGACTGGTCGCCAGGCCGATCAGCACGCCCACCAGCAGGTCGGTGAACACGATCGCCAGCACGGTGACCGCGAAGGGGATGAACTGCGCGGTGCCCTCTCGCCACATGGAACGCACCAGTTGCGGGCTGGCCAGCTTGAAGCCCGTCACCACCAGCACCGCGGCCAGCGCGGAGAGCGGGATGCGGTTGAGCAGCCCCGGCAGCAGGGCCACGCTGCCCAGCAGCAGCACGCCGTGGAAGATGCAGGAGAGCTTGGTGCGGGAGCCGGCGTTCACGTTGACCGAACTGCGCACGATGACGGAGGTCATGGGCAGGCCACCGACCAGGCCCGCCGCCATGTTGCCGACCCCCTGAGCCACCAGTTCGCGGTTCTGCGGCGTCCAGCGACGCTGCGGATCCAGCCGATCGGTGGCCTCGATGTTCAGCAGCGTCTCCAGCGAGGCCACGATGGCCAGCGTGACCGCCGCCACATAGATCGCCGGATCCGACACGCGCGTGAAGTCCGGCATCCGGAGCAGCTCGAACCAGGCGAAGTTCTCGCCACCGATCACCGGCACGTTCACCAGGTGCGAGGCGTCGACCTGCCACGCGGAACCCGTCCAGACCAGCATCTCGCTGACGAGCGTTCCAACCACCACCGCCACCAGCGGGCTGGGCACGATGGTCTTCTTGAGCGGGGTCCTGTCCCAGACCACCAGGATCGCCAGCGCGACCAGTCCCACCAGCAAGGCACCGGGCAGGAACGCCTCGGCGGCGGCCATCAGGTCGGTGAAGGTGTTGCCACCGGAGCCCGAGGCGAAGGACATGTCTCCTTCCCAATCCTTGTCGTAACCCACAAGGTGCGGAACCTGCTTCAGGATCAGCAGCACGCCGATGGCCGCCAGCAGGCCCTTGATCACGTTGGTCGGGAAGTAGTTGGCCAGGAATCCCGCCTTGAACAGGCCGAAGCCCAGTTGGATGCCGCCCGCCAGGAACACGGCAAGCAGGAATGCCTCGAATGATCCGAGGGACGCGATCTGGGCCAGCACGATCGCGGCCAGGCCTGCCGCCGGGCCGGTCACGCTGACGTGCGATCCGCTCAGGACTCCGACCAGGATGCCACCGATCACGCCCGCGATCAGTCCCGAGAGCAGGGGCGCGCCCGAGGCCAGCGCGATGCCGAGGCAGAGAGGCAGGGCGACCAGAAACACCACCACGCCCGCGATCAGATCGCGACCCACGGACTGGGATGGGGAGGGTGTGGCAACGCTGAGGCTTTGGCCGTTCATGGGTGGCTCCTGCAGGTCGATCGGTATCGGTGTCGTGAGATTGGGCTCGTCCGCTTCAGAGGGAGGTGGCGAGGGGTGGGTGCGGCGGCCCCATTGAACCCTCGAGTCGTCGTTGCGTGCAACCGGAGCCGTTGGATCGCCGCCCTGCCCGAATACTAGATCAGCAAATCATGAAACACAAGGCGGCTGTGTCCGCAAGATGCGATCGCACCTTGGCTTGGGAATCATGTGGGGCCTTGATTTCACGCGGATCAGCCAGGTTCGTATGTGAAACGTCGAGGCAGCCAAGGCCTTCGACGGGCCGCAAGGCCGACATCAAGGCTCCGCGAAGATCTGGTCCGAACGCAGGAACTTCGCTGCTCATGGCGTCCCGAACCATCTCTCCGGATGCCTGATGCAGCCCGAGCCCTGCCGCCGTGGATCACGCGGACGGCAGCGGCAAGGGCCTCGGCCCTGGCCATCCCTCGGGATGGCCCAGTTGCAGGCTGGATCGCTCGGAGCGGTGTCGAGCCCCACGTTCATGGCACGGCGGTCCCTGGACCGCCAGGTGACCGCCCCGTGCTCCCCGCGGGGCGGTCGCGTTTCAGGCCTCGTCGCGCTCGCGCAACTTCGCGATCACGCTGAAATCCTCCAGCGTGGTGGTGTCCTGCTTGACGTCCTTGCCCGCTGCCACGTCGCGCAGCAGGCGCCGCATGATCTTGCCGCTGCGCGTCTTGGGCAGGGCATTCGTGAAACGGATCATGTCCGGGCGCGCGATGGCGCCGATGTCGCGGGCCACGTGCTCCATCAGGCGCTTCCGCATCGAATCGTTTGCATGGGCCGCGTGATCGGGGTGCGGCACGCAGAAGGCCGCGATGCCCGTGCCCTTGATCTCGTGGGGCATGCCGACCACGGCGGCTTCCACCACCAGCTTGCTGCCCACCAGGCTGCTCTCGACCTCGGCGGTCCCCAGGCGGTGACCGCTCACATTGAGCACGTCGTCAATGCGTCCCATGATCCAGAAGTAGCCGCGTTCATCGCGGCGCGCGCCATCGCCAGCCAGGTACATGCCCTGCACACGGCTCCAGTACGTGTCGATGAATCGCTGGCGGTCGCCATGGATGCCGCGCAGCATGCCCGGCCACGGCTTGCGGATCACCAGCAGACCGCCCTTGTTCGCGGGTTGCTCCACACCAGCGTCATCCACCACCGCGGCATCCACGCCGAACATCGGAAGCGTGCAGCTGCCCGGCACCAGCGGGGTGGCCCCCGGCAGCGGCGTGATCACATGGCCACCCGTCTCGGTCTGCCACATGGTGTCCACGATCGGACAGCGGCCGCCGCCGATGCGCTCGTGGTACCAGATCCACGCTTCGGGATTGATCGGCTCACCAACCGTGCCCAGCACGCGCAGGCTGGAGAGGTCGTGCCTGGCCGGGTGCTGGTCGCCCCAGCGCATGAAACTGCGGATGGCTGTGGGCGCGGTGTAGAAGTGCGTGACCTTGTGGCGTGCCACCATGCCCCAGAAGCGATCCTCGCCCGGCCAGTTGGGCGCGCCCTCGTACATGAGCGTGGGCACGCGGTTGGGCAGGATGCCATAGACGATGTAGCTGTGACCGGTGATCCAGCCGAGGTCGGCTGTGCAGAAGTACACCTGATCCGTGCCCGGCTGCAGGTTGAAGGTCCAGCGCGCGGTGGCCGCAGTGAACACCATGTAGCCACCCGTGGTGTGCAGGATGCCCTTGGGCTTTCCCGTGCTGCCGCTGGTGTAGAGCAGAAACAGCGGATGCTCGGCATCGACCGGTTCGCAGGCGCGCGTGGTCGGCTGCTCGGGCACCAGCTCGTGCCACCAGACATCGCGGCCTGACTTCATCGGGACCTCGGTGCCGGTGCGGCGAAGCACCAGCACATGGCGCACCTCGGGCAGGCACTCGCATGCGGCATCCACGTTCGCCTTCAGCGGAACGAGCGTGCCCCGCCGCCAGGCGCCGTCGCAGGTCACGATCACCTTGCTCTGGGCATCCTGCACCCGGTCGACGATCGCCTGCGCCGCAAAGCCGCCGAAGATCACGCTGTGCGGGGCGCCCAGGCGTGCACATGCCAGCACCGCCACGGCCAGCTCGGGCACCATGCCCATGTAGAGGGTGACCACGTCGCCCTTGCGCACACCGAGCGATTCGAGAGCGGACGCGCAACGGGCGACCTCGTCGCGAAGCTCGCGATAGGTGATCCGGCGGACCTCGTGCCCATGCGGGCCAGCCGCGTTGGGCTCGCCTTCCCAGATGATGGCGACCTCGTCACCGTGACCCTGTTCCACCTGCCGATCGACCGCGTTGAAGCAGGCGTTGGTCTGGCCGCCCACGAACCACTTCGCGTCGGGCAGGTTCCACTCGAGCACCTTGCCCCACGGCTTGAACCAGTGGAAGCCCTGCGCGACCTCGCTCCAGAAGCCGTCCGGGTCTCGAATCGACCGCTCATGCTGTGCCCGGTAGGCGTCGAGGCTCGGCACGTGCACGCCACCCATGCGTGTGGCGAAGTCGGCTGGGGGCGGGAAGACGCGCGTCTCGTTCAGCACCGAGTCGATGGCTGCGGAGGGCTGCATGCGAGGAAGGTATCGCGACTTCCGCGGCGGCTGACGGGCGTCGCGGGCTGAAGCGGGAGCCCCACCGATGATCCCGCCTACCCGATCGTGGCGGCCAGCGCCTCGGCCGCCGCGATCGCCTCGGCCACCTTGGTCACGTCCTTGCCGCCAGCCTGCGCCAGGTCGGGCTTGCCGCCGCCGCTGCCGCCGCAGGCCTGCGCCGCCGCCTTCACCCAGTCGCCGGCCTTCAGGCCCTTGGCGATCAGTGCCTGCGGCACGCGCGCGGCGATGGCCACCTTGCCTGCGGCCGCATCCGGGCTCACGAGAAGCACCGCAGTCTCGGGTGCCTTCGCCTTGGCCACATCGAGCGCCGCCAGCAGGGCGGGCGCGTCGGCGCCATCGATCTGCGCAACCAGCGAGTGACCGGAAACGCAAGCGAGCAGCGCATGCATGCTCGCCACGGCCGCCTCGCGCCCGGCGCTTTCGCCCTGCCGCCGCGCGGCCTTGGCCTTCTCGCGCAGGGCCTCGATGGGCGCCTGCAGCGCGTGCTTCTCGCTCGCTGGAAGCGTGAGTTCCTGGCTGAGCGCGGTGATGGCGCTCGCCTCGTCGACCAGTGCCTGACCGTCGAGTTTGTCGGCGGCCGCGATGCGCTCGTGCAATCCCTTGGCGGCCGCGAACGCCGCCTCGGCAGGCACGCCCGCCAGCGCCATCACGCGTCGCACGCCCGCACTCAGCGCGCCTTCGCTCACGATGGCGAAGCGCTTGGCCTCGCCGGTCGCGGGCAGGTGCGTGCCGCCGCAGAACTCCACGCTGCACTGTCGCCACTTCGCGTTCGCGGGGTCGGCCAGCAGTTCGCTCACGGTCGCGCCGATGCTCACCACTCGCACGGGGTCGGGGTACTTCTCGCCGAACACCGCGCGCACGCCGTGGACCGCCTTCGCGGCTGCCAGCGGCGCATCGGCAGCATCCACCTTCAAGTTCTTCGCGATCGCCTGCTGCACCAGCTGCTCCACCTTGGCGATTTCCGGCGCGGTCATCGCGCGGCCAAAGCTGAAGTCGAAGCGCAGCCGGTCGTCCGCCACCAGGCTGCCGCGCTGCTGGACCTCGTCGCCGAGCACCTGCCGCAACGCCCAGTTGAGCAGGTGCGTGCCGGTGTGGTGCGCGGCCACGTGCCTGCGGTGGCCACGGGCCAGATCCAGGATGACCGAGTCGCCGCGGTTGAGACGCCCCCGCGTGACGCGGCCGATGTGCAGCACGAAGCCGCCTTCCTCCTGCACCGATTCAACCTTGAATTCCGCCACATCGCGCGTGTCGCCATGGCCGCGTGCGGCGTGCATGTCGCCCACCATCCCCAGCGAAGCGTCGGCCGCGGCATGCACCCCGCCAGCCATGCGGTCGACCTCGTCCATCGTGCAACTCAGCGTGGCACCGGGGTGGTCGGCCACGATCATGCCGGTGTCGGCGACCTGTCCGCCGCCCTCGGCGTGGAAGTTCGTGCGGCGCGTGATCACCGCCACCTGCGTGCCGCTCTCGGCGTGCTCCTGCAGGTGCTTGCCGTCCCAGATCGCCTCCACGCGGCTGGTCACCGCGCGCGCGGCGTACTTGGGGGCGATGTCGGTCGGGTTCACGCCGAGCGTGCGCAGCTTCTCGATCGCGTCGGGCGTGAGCGTGATGCGGTGCTCGGAACCCGCCGCAGCGCGGCTCGTCTCGCGCGCCTTCTCCATCAGCGCCTCGTAGCCCATCTGGTCGACCTTCAGGCCGCGCTCCTGCGCCATCACGCTGGTCAGGTCCACCGGGAATCCCATCGTGTCGTGCAGGCGGAAGGCGTCCTCGGCGCCGATCACGCCATGGGCCGCCTTGGCTCGCTCGGCAGCCTGCGCGAACAGCTCCAGGCCGCGCTCGAGCGTGCGGCCGAACGCCGTTTCCTCGTCGTGGATCACCTGCGTCACGTGCGCCTGCCTCGCCTTCAGCTCGGGGAAGACGCCGCCGAGCGATTCCACCACCGCGGGCACCACCTGATGGATGAACGGACCCTTCGCGCCCAGATACTGGTGACCCATGCGTGCGGCGCGGCGAAGGATGCGGCGCAGCACGTAGTTGCGGCCATCGGCGCCAGGCGCCGCGCCATCGGCAATCGCACTGCTGAGGCAGCGCACGTGGTCGGCGATCACTCGGTACGCCACGTCCACGTTGTCGTGCAGGACGCCGCCGTAGGGCCGCGCGCCGGTCGCCTTCTGGATCGCCGCGAACAGCGGCGTCCACAGATCGGTGTCGTAGTTGCTTCGCTTGCCCTGCAGCACGCTGACCAGCCGCTCGAGGCCCATGCCCGTGTCGACGTGCCTGGCGGGCAGGGGCTTGAGCGCGCCGCCCTGCTCACGGTTGAACTGGATGAACACCAGGTTCCAGATCTCCAGCACGTCCGGATCGCCGCTGTTGACCTGCTGTGCCGCGTCACGCCCGCCGATTCGGTCGAAGTGGATCTCGCTGCACGGCCCGCACGGGCCCGTCTCGCCCATCTCCCAGAAGTTGTCCTTCATGTTGCCGGGCAGCACGCGCTCCGTGGGCAGGTGCCTGCACCAGAGTTCCCTTGCCTCATGGTCAGGCTCCAGTCCCGCCTGCGGATTGCCGCCGAAATAGGTCGCGTAGAGGCGATCCTTGGGAAGCCCGTACACGTTGGTGAGCAGGTCCCATGCCCACTCGATGGACTCCCTCTTGAAGTAGTCGCCGAAGCTCCAGTTGCCCAGCATCTCGAAGAAGGTGTGGTGGTAGACGTCGCGCCCCACGTCCTCGAGATCGTTGTGCTTGCCACCGGCCCGGATGCACTTCTGCGTGTCCACCGCCCTCGTGTAGGCACGCACGCCTCGCCCAAGGAACACGTCCTTGAACTGGTTCATGCCGGCGTTGGTGAAGAGCAGCGTGGGGTCGTCAAGCGGCACCACGGGGCTTGAGGGCACCTCGGTGTGACCGGCCTTTCGAACGAAGTAGTCGATGAACGTGCGTCGGATGTCTGCCGCGGACCGCATCCGGCGATTCTAGGTTTTGGCGGGTACGCTGCCGGCATGCGCGCGCGACGTCTGCTGATTGGCGGCAACTGGAAGATGAACGGGGATCTTGCCGGCGGCGTGGAGCTGGTGGAGGCCGTGGTCGCCGCCTTCGATCCACTTGTGGAGGGGGTGGAGGCGGTGATCTTTCCACCGTTTCCTTACCTGCAGGCGATGGGTCGGGCGCTTGGCCATTCCGGGGTACGGCTGGGTGCCCAGGACTGCTCCCGGGAGGCGAACGGTGCGTTCACCGGTGACGTCAGCGCGGAGATGCTGGTGGATCTTGGGGTGTCGATGGTGATTATCGGGCATTCGGAGCGGCGTCGCGACCATCAGGAAACGGACGGACTGATCTGCGAGAAGGTCCACATGGCCCTGGAGAGCGGCCTGAAGGTGATGCTCTGCGTGGGCGAGACCGCAGCCGAGCGATCGGCCGGGCAGGCGGAGGCGGTGGTCTCTCGTCAGATTCGCGGTGCCCTGCAGGGTTTCAGGGCGGATCGCCTGGCGGACCTCACGGTGGCGTATGAGCCGGTCTGGGCCATCGGAACCGGTGTGAGCGCCACGCCCAAGGACGCGGCCGCGGCCCACGCAGCCATCCGTGGGGACCTGGAACACCTGTATGATCGTTCCTCTTCCGCGGCGGTGCGGATCCTGTACGGAGGTTCGGTGAATGCCGCCAATGCACCAAGCCTCTTCGCCCACCCCGAGATCGAGGGGGCATTGGTGGGTGGTGCCAGCCTGAAGGCGGCCGAGTTCGCTTCCATTCTTGGAAGCGCGGCCACGGCCTTCATGGGCCACCGCGGCTGAGAGATCGGAGAATTCCATGAGCACGCTCTTCATCCTTCTGACCGTCCTCTTCATCGCCATCAGCGTGGCGCTCGTGCTGGTCATTCTGGTGCAGCGCCCGCAGGGTGGCGGGCTGGCCAGCGCGTTTGGTGGCGGAGGCAGCACCGACACGGCCTTCGGCGGTCGCACCGGTGACGCGCTCACGGTGGCCAC
>JBJOGW010000090.1:0-51832 GCA_046048055.1 Planctomycetota bacterium | reverse complement strand
GAGATCGAGCCGCTGTCGCGCATGGCCTCGCCCCGCTCGGTGATCGTGACCAACGCCGGCACGGCGCATCTGGGCGGCATGGGATCCCGTGAGGCCATCGCCCGCGAGAAGGTCACCATCGCCCGAGGTCTGCAGGCAGCCGGGACCCTGGTGGTGCACGGTGACCAGGAGCACCTTCTGGCGGCCGCCCTGCAGGAGCGGCTGCCGCCCGCGGGCCGGCTGGTCGGCTTTGGCGAGCGAGGACTCAACGCCTTTCGCCTTCGGGGCCGCCAGATGCTGCCCGATGGGGGGCAGCGGGTCACGGTGGACATGGCGGCAGGGCCGGTGCAGCTGGAACTGGGGTTGCCTGGGGCTCACAACGCCATGAACGCGGTGGGCGTGGTGGCCGCCCTGGCCAGCCTGGGGCTGCCGATCGAGGCCATCCGGCAGGGACTGGCTCGTGTCGAGCCCGCCGACATGCGGCTGGTCCGCACCGGCATCCACGGTGTGGACGTGTTCAACGACGCCTACAACGCCAACCCCGACTCGGTGCTTGCGGCGGTGGCCACCTTCGCCGAGCTCACCGCCGGCGTCGCCGGCCGACGCGTGGTGGCGCTGGGAGACATGCTGGAACTGGGGGAGCAGGGACCCGCCCTCCACATGATGGTGGGTGAAGCCGTGGCGCGTGCCTTCGATGGCCAGCCCCCCGCGCTGGCCATTCTCTGCGGAAGCCTGGTCCGGCACACCGCCGAGGCGATCCGTTCGGCGGCCCCCGCCTGCGAGGTGGTCTGGGAGGCGGACCTGGCGTTGCGGGCCGGCGATCTGGCCGCCTTGCTCCGCACGGGTGATGCGCTGCTGGTGAAGGGTTCGCGCGGCTCGGGCATGGAGCGGCTGGTGGCCGCGCTGCAATCTTTGGAGAAGGCGAAGAACGCCGCACCCGCGGGCCGATGAAACGGGCCAGCGGCCCATGTTTCCCATCCTGGTCGAATCCCTGCAGAACCGCCTGGACGAGTGGGGCCTGTACCCGCTGGTGCAGCTCAGCTTTCAGGTGGAGTTCCGCGCCTTCCTGGCGGCCTTGCTGGCCTTCGCGATGGTGCGGGCGGCCGGACCGGGGGTGATCGGCTGGCTCCGGCAGCGCAAGGTGGGCGACAACCCCGAGTTCCACAATCTTTCCCTGAACGAGCTGATGAAGTCCAAGGCCGCCACGCCCACCATGGGCGGCCTGCTCATCGTGGGTGCCATCCTGGCCACGTGCATGCTGCTGGCCGACTTCCGCCACAGCCGCCAGGTGCAGGTGGCCCTGATCGTGATGGTGATGCTGGCATGCCTGGGCGGGGTGGATGACTGGCTCAAGCTGAACGCGGCACGCCGCCAGCCCGGTGCGCGCGACGGCCTGTTCCCCTGGGAGAAGCTGCTCTTCCAGAGCGGCATCGCCGCACTGGCGGGCTGGTTTCTCTTCAAGGGCGCCGGTTCGGTGGACGAGCTGGTGCTCAACCTGCCGTTCCAGCGCACCTATCCGCCCACACCCGCGCTGGAGAGCCTGGTGCAGCCGCCCAACGTGGCGCCGGGCGTGATCGTGCTTGGCGCGGGGCTGTTCACCCTGCTCGTGGCCTTCATGGTGGTCGGCACCAGCAACGCGGTGAACCTGACGGACGGCATGGACGGGCTGGCCACGGGCCTCATGATCATCGCCGGGCTCATGGGGCTGGCGGTGGTGTGGATCGCCATCAGCCCGCGGGCCAGCTACTTCCTGATGGTGCCGCACATTCCCGCGGCGCGCGAGCTGATGGTGGTGGCGGGGGCCATGAGCGGCGCGTGCCTTGGTTTTCTCTGGTTCAACTGCCAGCCTGCCAGCGTGTTCATGGGCGACACCGGCAGCCTGGCGCTGGGCGGGCTGCTGGCGGTGATCTTCGTGGCGGTGCGCCAGGAGTTCATGCTGGTGGTGGTGGGCGGGGTCTTCTATCTGGAGGCGGTGAGCGTGCTCGTGCAGATGGGCGTGTTCAAGTTCACGCGCCGGCTCACCGGCACGGGCCGCCGCGTGCTGCGTTGCGCACCGATCCACCATCACTTCCAGCTGGGAGGCTGGAAGGAGACGCAGACCGTGGCCCGGTTCTGGATCCTGGGCGTGCTGCTGGCCATGGTGGCCATGGTGCTGCTGAAGGTGCGGTAGACCGATGTCAGGCGCGCCGACGCGCGGCAAGCCCGCACATGGCGAGCAGGCCGAATGCGGCGGGTGCTGGTACGGCCGTCGTGTCGATGCCGAGCGTCCAGTTGTCGTAGTACTGGGTCAGCGTGCCACTGTTGCTGTTCGAGGCCGAGAATCCGAAGTAGGTGGTCACGCTGCCGTCGAGGATCGGACCACCGGTGGACGAGCCGGACACGCGGGTGAAGTTCGTGGAGAGCAGTGTTCCGGAGAAGGTCTGGCTTGTCCAGTTGCTCCGCACGCCTGTGACGTACAGGTTCTGCAACCAGATCGTGGAACCCTGCTTGATCACGAGTCCGATCGACTGGCCCTCTCCGAACGAGCCCGCTCCCTTCAGCACCGACAGGCCGAAGTTGAACGAGGCCCCCTCAAGTGGGCCGGTCACGGCCGCTGCGTTGATGATCAGGCCTCCGGTGCCCGTTCCCGAGACGGTCGTGACCTGGATTCGCGCGTCCGGGTCTCCGCCGTTGGCGAGACGGGAGGTGGTCGTGGTGCCGTAGTTGCCCAGCGTGGCGGTTCCGAAATCGCCATCGGTGAGGATGACTGACGCGTTCGCTGAAAGGGGGCTGGCGAGGATCGTCGCGACGAGGAGGGGGGTGGGACGCACGAGGGGCCTTGGGTACGAATTGGCTGAATCTCTCGGGGGCGACGGTTTCGACAATCGCCCCTCAGGAGGATGAACGGAATCCAGCTCCGCGCCCCCTCACCGAAGTCCGAAGATTCCCCGGGATTGCATCGGCAGGTCGGAGGGGAGGCTCCCGGAAAGGCAGGAAGCCCCGGCGCGAGGCCGGGGCTTCCTGGTTCACGAGCGAAGTGTCCGCGATCAGACCTTGCGGCGACGGGCCAGCAGGCCCGCGAGACCGACCAGCGCCGCGGCGCCGGGAGTGGGCACGGCGATGAAGATGTCGCCGCGCGCCCAGTTGGCGCTGTTGATGGTCTGCGCCACGGTGCCGCTCACCAGGTCACTGAAGCTGTTGTACACGGCGAAGCTGCTCACGCTGCCACCGGGGCCGCCGGTGTTGGTGCGGTAGAACTTGCCCTCGAACGCGAAGAAGCGGTCGTTGTAGCCGTATCGCGCGCTGGAGCCGTTGCCGTAGTTGAAGTAGGTGCCGTTGGTGGCGTTGATCAGGTCGGTGAACGAGCCGTATCGCGTCACGCCGGCGCTTCCGCCGCTCACGGTCTGGTTGCGGTAGAAGTAGGTGCCGTCGTGGAAGAAGTCGTCTTCGCGATCCCAGCCACCGGAGCCGCCGAAGCCGGTCATGTTGAAGACCTGGCCACCGGTGTTGGTGCGCAGGTTGTACAGCGGATCGTTCGAAAGCGCGGTGTAGCGCACGATCTGCGAGATTCGGCCCTGCGCGTTGTACAGCGTCTTGTAGATGCTTCCTGCAGTGGTCTGCGACTGCGTGAAGTCACCGAAGATGAAGGTGTAGTTCGAGTCGCCAATCGAGGGACTGATCGAGCTGCTCGTGGCGCCGGTGTTGCTGGCCACGTTGGCCAGCGAGCTGTACCGGAACAGCGTGTCGGCGACTCCGTTGCCGCTGCCACCGCCCGCGGCGTTGGTCTTGTAGATGCTGGTGATGCTCGCGTTGGCAAGCGACGTCAGCGCGGCGACGGCGCCAAAAACAACAGCGGCACGGAAAATCACGTGGTTCTGCACAGCTCTGTTCTCTCTCTCGTATGAAAGGAAAAGGGGGAAGGGAAGGGACCGAGAGGGGCTGGGGTAGCCCAGTAACCGCTCCACTGTGTCCGAAATGCACCGCGGGCAAGTCAGAACTCGGATTTGCGCCGTAAAATCACAGAATTCAGGGCCTTGCGGCCCTGGAAGGCGGTTTCGGTGCCTGCATTCCGGAGGCTGCCGCCTCAAACGTTGAACAGGAAGTGCACCACGTCGCCGTCCTGCATCACGTAGGCCCGGCCCTCGCTGCGAAGCTTGCCCGCCTCGCGGATCGCCTTCTCGCTGCCAAGCGCCTCGAGGTCCTTCACCAGGTAGCACTCGGCGCGGATGAAGCCCTTCTCGAAGTCGGTGTGAATCACGCCGGCGGCCTGCGGGGCGGTGTCGCCCTTGCGGATCGTCCAGGCGCGGATCTCCTTGGGGCCCGCGGTGAAGTAGCTCTGCAGGCCCAGCAGGTCGTAGGCCGCGCGGGCCACGGTGGAGAGCGCTGGCTCCTTCATGCCCAGGCTGTCGAGCATCTCCTTGCGGTCGCTTTCTGAAAGCTCCGCCAGTTCGCTCTCGATCTTGGCGCACACCACCACCACGCCGCCGCCTTCGGCCTTGGCGCGCTCGCGCACCTTCATGACCATCGGGCCCTTGCCCTCCAGGTCGCTCTCGTTCACGTTGGCCACGTAGAGCACCGGCTTGGCGGTGATCAGCCCAAGGCCGCGGCCCATCGCCACTTCCTCGGGGGTCCAGGTGCCGCCGCGCAGGGGCTTGCCGTCGCGGAGGAAGGCGAAGGCCTTCTCCAGGTAAGCCACCTTCGCGATCGCCTCCTTGTCGCCGCTTCGCGCCACGCGCTGCTGCTTCTCCAGATTCGCCTCCACGCCCTGCAGGTCGGCCAGCGCCAGCTCGGTGTCGATGGTCTCGATGTCGCGGATCGGATCGGGGCCGCCATCGACGTGCATCACGTCGGGATCCTCGAAGCAGCGCACCACGTGCAGGATGGCGTCCACCTCGCGGATGTGGCTGAGGAACTTGTTGCCCAGGCCCTCGCCCTCGCTGGCGCCGCGCACCAGGCCGGCGATGTCCACGATGCGCACGCTCGCAGGCAGGATCTTCTCGGTCCTGATGAAGCCCGCGATGGACTGCAGCCGCTCGTCCGGCACGCTGACCACGCCCACGTTGGGCTCGATGGTGCAGAAGGGGTAGTTGGCCGCGGCGATGCCCGCGCTGGTGAGCGCGTTGAACAGGGTGCTCTTGCCGACGTTGGGAAGTCCGACGATGCCGCATTCCATGGGAGGTGGTTCCTGGGCGCGGCGAGGCCGCGGGGCGGAAATGGTAGCGGCGATCGGCCGCCAGCCGTGGATAGCATCGAAACATGTCCGCCATCACCAACGCCGTGGCCCTGCAGGCACGGCGCCGCCTGGGACTGCTGGCGGCGCTGGCGATGGTGGCCGTGGGCGTGCTCACGATGCGGCTGTGGATGCTCACCGTGTGGCGCGGCGAGGAGCTTCGCGAGACCGCCGAACGCCGCCTGGACCGCTCGGTCTGGATCCCCAGCGTGCGCGGCTCGATCCTGGATCGCCGCGGCCGCGTGCTGGCTCGCGACATGCCCAGCTGGGACGTGGCCGTGGACTTCGAGGCCATCGACGGTTCGTGGGTGCGCGAGCGGGCCGAGCGGCAGGCCCGTCGCGACCTGGGGCGGTCGCTCTGGAGCCGGCTTCCGCGCGAGGCGCGACAGGCCGCGGTGCAGGCCCGCCTGCCGGCATGGCAGGCGCAGCTCGACGCGGTGCTGGATCGGGTGGCGGACCTGGCCGAGGTGCCGCGCCCGGAGCTCCGGGAGCGCATGGAGCGGGTGCGCACGCAGGTGCAGCGTCGCGCCGAGCGCACGTGGGAGCGCCAGCGTGCGGCGCGCATGGCCGCGGGGGAGTCCGCGGACTCGATCCGCCTGGATCCGATTCGCGAGCAGCAGATGAGCCATGTGGTGGTGCACGGGGTTCCGGACGCGGTCGCCTTTGCCCTGCGCCGTCTTGGGGACGACCAGCCCGGCACCGTGGAGATCGTGGATGCCACGCATCGCGAGCGCCCGTGGGAGGGCGCCGACGTGCTGATGGACCTGGACACGCTGCCGCAGCCCCTGCGACGGCGAGGCACCGTCACGCTGCGTGCCGAGGGGATGCTGGACCACGTGGTGGGTTCGGTGCGTGAGGAGGCATGGAGCGAGGATCTCTCTCGCCGACCCTTCACACGACCCGACGGCACCGTGGATCCGGGCGGCTACGGACCCACGCCGGACACCATCGGTGCGCGCGGCCTGGAGGCGGCCCACGAGGATCACCTGCGCGGCGAGCGTGGCCGGTTGGACACCAACCTGGAGACGGGCGTGTCGCAGCGCACGGATCCTCGGCAGGGTCGGGACTTGCGACTGACCATCGATGCCGCGTTGCAGGCGCGCGTGCAGGCCATCCTGAACCCGCGGCTGGGCCTGACGCGCGTGCAGCCATGGCAGCACGCGGGCAGCTACCCGCTGCCGGATGGCACCAAGCTGGCCAGTGCCGCCGTGGTGCTCGACGTGGAGTCCGGCGAGATCCTGGCCCTGGGCTCCTGGCCCACACTGGCCGACGCCGCGGAGTTGAGCGAGGACGACCAAAGGCGGCTGACGCCCGGACTCGACCGCGCCTCGCAGGCGGTCTATCCGCCGGGCTCGATCGTGAAGCCTCTGGTCTACGCCGGTGCCGTGGCTCGGGGCAAGCTCTCCGCGGACGCGGCCATTTCCTGCGACGGCCACTTCTTTCCGGGCCACAAGGACCGCGCCCGCTGCTGGATCTGGCGACCGCAGTACGGCATGACCACGCACTCGGTGCAGTGCGGTGGGGCGCTCGACGTGGAGGCCGCGATCAGCCGCAGCTGCAACATCTACTTCTACACCGTGGCGCAGAAGCTGGGCCTGCCGGGGCTGGTGGCCTGGTACCGCGATCTGGGCCTGGGCCAGACCCTTGGCACGGGCCTGCAGGGACCGCGGATCGCGTCCGAGCGCGGTGAGGCGGGCGAGAGCAGCGGCATCCTGCCCGGCACCGCGCAGGTGGAGGCGTTGCAGGCTCGGCGCGACGCCTTCACGCCGGTGATCATGGGCATTGGGCAGGGGCCCATTGCGTGGACGCCGCTGCAGGCGGCCAACGCCTACGCCACGCTGGCGCGCGGCGGTCAGATCCACGATCCGCGCATCGTGCAGGATGATGCGGCCCTGCCATCGGACCGTCGCGGTGGCTCGCTGGGCATTCCACCGCGCGCCGTCAAGCGGGCGCTGGAGGGTCTTCGCCAGTCGGTCGAGGCCGGGCACGGCACGGCGCATCATGTCCGCTACGGAGATGGGACCACGGAGCCGATCTTCCAGGTGCCGGGCGTGCGGGTGTGGGGCAAGACCGGCACGGCGCAGGCGCCACCGCTGCGGCTGGACCAGGATGGGGATGGACGCGGCGACCGCACGGTGAGCGGGCTGGACCACGCGTGGTTCGTCGGGCTGGCCGGTGACCGTGCCGACTCGGTGCCGCGTTACGCCATCGCGGTGGTGGTGGAGCACGGTGGAAGTGGCGGCAAGACCGCCGGGCCGGTGGCGGAGCAGGTGGTGCACGCTCTGCTGGACGAGGGCTATCTGGGGCCGGGGCGGTCGGAACGTCGTCTCGAGGAATCCATGCAGCGTGAACGGCCGATCGATCCTGTTGTCACCCCGCCCGATGTGGAGTCGCCCGAGGGATGAGCTCCATGGCCGGACAGTCGCTCTCCCCGCTGGGCGAGGGCGTGGCGCTGGCCCGCCGCGGCGCCGGCAGCGTGTCCTGGTTGCACGCGGGTTGGATTCCCGTGATCGCGGCCGCGCTGCTCAGCGCGTTGGGCGTGATGGCGATCGACACCACCGAGCCGGGACTGGCGCGAAAGCAGGCCATCTTCGCCGTGCTGGGCGTGATCGCCGCGGTCGCCGCATGCCTGCCGCGCACCCGCACCATCCGCCGCGCGGCCTGGCCGCTTTACTGGATCAGCCTGGCGCTGCTGCTCTTCGTGCTGGTGCCGGGCGTGCCCGAGTGGCTGGTGCGGCCCAAGAACGGCGCACGGCGATGGATCAGCCTGGGCCTGTTCGAGTTCCAGCCCAGCGAGATCGCCAAGCTGGCCACGGTGCTGGCGGTGGCCCAGTGGCTTCGGGCGCGCGAGAGCCTCGGGCGCCTCGGCGGATTCGTGCTCGCGCTGCTGCTGGCGCTGCCGCCCATGTTCCTGATCCTGGTGGAGCCGGATCTGGGAACCAGCCTGCTGTTCATCCCCGCGGTGCTGGCCATGCTGCTGGCCGCGGGCGCCCGCAAGCGCCACGTGGTGCTGCTGGTGGCGGGCTCGCTGGCCGTGGCGCCGCTGGCCTATCCGTTTCTCAAGCCGCACCAGCGCGACCGCGTGGACGCCATGCTGGCGCAGCTTCAGGGCGACACGCGGTACAGTCGCGACATCGGCTTTCAGGCCGACCGCGCCATGACGCTGGTGGGCAGCGGTGGCCTGGCCGGCGTGGGCCAGGAAAGGGCCCGTTCCCTGGTTCGCCTGAACCGCCTGCCCGAGGACCACAACGACATGATCTTCGCCGTGATCTGCTGCCGCTGGGGATTCCTGGGCGGCCTGGTCACGTGGACGCTGGGCATGCTCTTTGGCCTGGGCGCGCTGGCGGTGGGCATGCTGGCCCGCGAGCCGTTCGCGCGACTGGTGGCCACGGGTGTGGCCACGCTCTTTCTCACCCAGCTGTGCATCAACACGGGCATGACCATCGGCGTGCTGCCCATCACGGGCGTCACGCTTCCATTCGTGAGCTACGGCGGCAGCAGCCTGGTGGCCATGTGGATGCTCACCGGCCTGCTCTTCAACCTGGCCATGCGAAGGCCCCGGGGCGCCGAGCGGCTGGGGGTGGTGGCGTGAGCCGCGTTGGAGCCCCACCGGCGGAGTTCGCGACCGCGCTGGCCGCCCAGCGGATCGAACTGGACCCGGGCGATGTGGACGCCCTGGCCACGCATCTGGACATGCTGCTGGAGGCCAACGAGCGGTTCAACCTCACGGCCATCCGCGAGCCCGCGCAGGCATGGATGCGGCATGCCGCCGACAGCCTCTCGCTGCTGCCCTGGCTGGCGGACGCCCAGTTGGCCGTGGACCTGGGCAGCGGTGGGGGGTTCCCCGGCATGCCGCTGGCGATCGCGTTGCCCGGCCTGCAGGTGCACCTGGTCGAGAGCGTGGGCAAGAAGTGCAACTTTCTCCGTGAGGTGGCGGCTCGCCTTGGGCTGGCCAACGTCACGGTGCACCATCGAAGGGCCGAGGAGATGGCCGCCTTCCGCGGCGGCCTGCGCGAGCAGGCCGATGCCGTGGTGTGCCGGGCGGTTGGCAGCCTGGCCACGCTGGTGGAACTGGCCGTTCCGCTCCTGAAGGTGGAGGGCCTGCTGCTGGCCATCAAGGGCGAGCGCGCTCCGGACGAGATTCGCGAGGCCACCCGCGCGCTGCATGAGCTTCATGCCGAAGTGGTGGACAGCCACCGCACCCCCACGGGCACCGTGGTGGTCATCCGCAAGCTGGCGAAGACCGTGCGGCTCTATCCGCGCGACCAGGGGCTGCCCGCCCGCAAGCCGCTTGGCGCTCCGCCGCGCGAACCGTCCTGATCGTGCCGCGGGCATGGCTACGCTTGGGACGTGGCCCTGCACGTGGAAGCCGTCCTGAGCGACACCGGTCCGCTGGCGCGGCGACTTGGCGGGTTCGAGGTTCGCCCGCAGCAGCTGGAGATGGCGCGGCTGGTGCAGGACAACCTGGAGCGCAGCGGCCGACTGATGGTGGAGGCGGGCACGGGTGTGGGCAAGAGCTTCGCCTATCTGGTCCCGTCCATCCGCCGGATCGTGGAGAACCGCGAGCGCATCGTGGTGGCCACCAACACCATCAGCCTGCAGGAGCAGCTGATCGACAAGGACATTCCGCTGCTCCGCGCGGTGGCCGCCGACGAGTTCAGCGCCGTGCTGGTCAAGGGCCGCAACAACTACGTGAGCCTGCGCCGCCTGCGGCTGGCCAGCCAGCGGCAGGATCGACTCTTTCCCGACGAGCAGGAGCGACACGCCCTGCACCAGCTCGAGGACTGGGCGCTGCAGACCCGCGATGGATCGCTCAGTTCCCTGCCGGTGCAGCCCTCGCCGGCGGTCTGGGAGCAGGCGCAGAGCGACCCGCACAACTGCATGGGGCGGCGCTGCCCCACCTACGACAAGTGCTTCTACCAGGCGGCCCGGCGTCGCATGGAGAACGCCGACCTGCTCGTGTGCAACCATGCCATCTTCTTCAGCGACCTGGCCCTGCGTGCGCGTGGCCGGGGGTTCCTGCCCGACTATCGGCACGTGATCCTGGACGAGGCCCACGAGATCGAGGACGTGGCCAGCGAGCATTTCGGCCTGAAGCTCTCGGAGGCTTCGGTGCGGCACCTGCTGCGGGCGCTGCTGGGCGGCGGTGGCCGCGGATTCCTGCCGCACCTGCGCGTTCGTGGCGGCACGGAGAGCCGCGTGGACGAGGCGATCGAGCTGGTCGAGGCCTGCGAGCAGGGGCTGGAGGCGCTCGCGACGGATCTCTGGACGCTGGCCCGCTCCGGTGGCGAGGTCGGCGAGCGGCGGATCACGCCGGGCGAGTCGGTGGAGGACGCGCTCAGCGCGCCCATGCGGCAGCTTGCCGGCGCCCTTCGCCTGCTGAAGGAGGACGCGATGGAGGAGGCGGACGCCTTCGAGCTGAACGCCTACGCGGAGCGAGCGGACGCCGCGGCGGCCAGTGCCTCGGCGCTGCTGCTGCAGTCGCTGCCCGGATGCGTGTACTGGGTGGAGACGCGCAAGGCCCGAGGCAAGGGCCGGCCGCCTGTGTCGCTGGCCGCGGCGGCCGTGGACGTGGCCCCGATCCTGCGCGAGCAGCTCTTTGCGCGGCCCGTGTCGGTCACGTTGACCAGCGCCACGCTCTCCACCGGTCCGGGCGACTTCGGGCTGGTGGCCCGTCGACTGGGCTGCGACGACGCCCGCACCGCGCAACTGGGCAGCCCATTCGACTTCGCCAGTCAGGTCAAGCTGCTGGTGGACCGCGGCATGCCCGAGCCGTCGCATCCGCAGTACGAGCAGGCGCTGGCCGAGCGCATCCTGCTTCAGGTTCGGCAGACCGATGGTGGCGCCTTCGTGCTGTTCACCAACGCCGCGCTCATGGAGCGCGTGGCTCGGCGCATCGAGGGCCCGCTGGGCGAGCTCGACCATCCGGTCTTCGTGCAGAACCGGGGCATGGCGCGCGGCATCATGCTGCAGCGGTTCATGGGCGAGCGGCGTGCGGTGCTCTTCGGCGTGCAGAGCTTCTGGCAGGGGGTGGACGTGCGGGGCGATGCCCTGCGCAACGTGATCATCACGCGGCTTCCCTTCGAGAGCCCGGATCGGCCGCTGACCAGGGCACGTGGCGAGCGGGTGCAGGCCCAGGGCGGCGACGCCTTCGGTCAGGACAGCCTGCCTCGGGCAGTCCTGCGGTTCCGGCAGGGTTTTGGTCGCCTGATCCGTAGTGGCTCGGACCGTGGGCAGGTGGTGGTTCTGGATGCCCGGATCGTGACCAAGGGGTATGGGGCGGCCTTTCTGCGGGCCTTGCCCGAGGGCGTGGAGCCGCATTGGCTGGACGAGGAGATGGATCCACCGGGTTTTGGTGACGAATGATTCAATTTCATGGCGTTTTGGCCGCCGGGTCACTTCATGCAATCTGAGTCGGGTCCAATTGTGGACAAAAGTGCCGTTGCCATGAGGGTTTGCACCGGTGGTTTGCGTTCCTATGGGTGAACGACACGCTGCGAGCCGAATGGGATCGGCTCGCTGACAGGACGCCAGGGCCGTGGGGACTGGCCCGGGGAACAGATGCGAACGCGGCGGTTGGGACCTGCCGCACCGTCACTGGAATGCGTGTTTGCGATTGCGGAAGCGGCCTCCTCAGAGGACGCTTCCGCACTTTTTGGGCCAAGCGACCCTGCCCCCGCCGCTCCAACGGGCCGAATTGAAAAAGTTCACTTTGTGTGAGGGAAAAGGGACCCGAATTCCGTTTACATGGGTGAAGGAACACGAGTGGGGCGTAGGGAAGCGACCTGCTCGACAAGGCGTCTGATGGCTGACGGGAACCAGCCTCGACGCGATGCGTGGACGATGGACGGGAACCCGTCGTCTGCCAGATTTCGGAAACGGCCCCAACAACGGGTGGGGCCGTTTCCGCTTTTGCATCCAGTCGCGGCGCGGCAGGGCGACGACGAGGCACTTCGCCGCCGGATGCCCATCCGCGCGAATCTCAGGCCCGGATCACCTTGGGCTTGGGATAGGTGCCGCCAAGAACCTTGGCGCTGGGGGCCTTGAGCCAGTCCTCGAGCACGGCCCCGTAGACACCGCGGAAGTCCTGCGTGAACTTCAGGTCGCCGTTGTCCAGGTCACGCAGGCTGGGATGCTGCCCATGCACGCCGGGTCGCACGGCCGACCCGATCAGGAACGAGGGGGCCGCCGTGCCGTGGTCCGTGCCGCCGCTGGCGTTCTGGGCCACGCGTCGTCCGAATTCGCTGAACACCAGGGTGAGAACCCTGTCCTGGTTGCCCTGGGCCTTGAGCTCGTTCTGGAAGGCCAGCAGCGCGTCGCCCACCTGCTGCAGGTTGCGTGCGTGCGTGCCCAGCTGCCCCGCGTGCGTGTCAAAGCCCGCGATGCTGGCGTAGTACACGCGGGTTTTCATGCCGTCGCGGATCATGGCCGAGACCATCCGCAACTGGCGGGCCAGGTCGCTGCCGGGCCAGGCGGTCAGTGGCGTGCGCTCCACCGCGGCGCGGATGCGGTCGCTGCTCACCTGCGCGTCCAGCGCCGTGCGCATCAGGAACGCGGCCTGGCTTCTGGGCGCGGTCTCGGGCAGCACGCCGGCGCGGTTCAGGGCCTGATAGGCCCCATCCATGCCAGCGTCCACGTCGCTGCCCATCCAGCGGAACAGGTCCGGACTCTCGAAACTGATCGGCTTCTGCACCTTGCCCACCATCGCCAGCGGCGCGGTGCGGCCGATGCTCACCGCCCCCTCGGGCAAGGGCGTTCCCTGGCAGGTGTTGTCGAAGTAGCGGCCGATCCAGCCGTCGCCGCGCGGGTTGGTGCTGCCCGCCTGCCAGATGTCCATGCTGGTGAAGTGACTGCGGTTGGGATTGGGGTAGCCCACGCCCTGGAGCACGGCCAGTTGACCATCGTCCATCAGCTGCTTGAGCCCGCGAAGGGAGGGATGCAGGCCGATGCCCTGCTTGCCGTCCAGCTCCAGGGCCACGCCCGCCTGTCCGCGGCTGGTGCCGCCCGGGGCCTGGATGCCCAGCGTGGGCCGCGCCGCGTAGTAGTCGCCGTTGCCGTACGGCACCACGGTGTTCAGTCCATCGTTGCCGCCGCCCAGCTGCACGATCACCAGCACGCGCTCCTCGGGCACGCCGGCAAGACCGGGATTGCCGATGGCCTGTCCGACCATGCCCAGGGCCGAGTCCTGGATGAACGCCGGGATGGTGCCGGCCAGGCTGGCCAGCGCGACGCCATGGCGGATGAACAGGCGGCGTGAGTAGGCGGCATGGGGATCGAGCATGGTGACTCCTTCAGCAGAGCTGGTACTCGGGCAGAGCGGTGATCAGGCAGAGTGCCTCGATGATTCCGTTGTTGTCCATGCCCATCCCTCGCGAGGTGAGCGACTGCAGGACGGTATCCGTGCGGGGGGCCTCCGGCGCCGTGGCCAGCGCGCATCGCATCAGCCACGCCACGCCCTCCGGCGGATCCACGCGGTCGCCGGCGCCCCGCACGGCGTCGACCAGGTGGTCGGCGCTGTAGCCCTGATCGTCGGACTCCCACGCCTGGTCGCGCGGCGTGCGGCCGGTGAGCAGGTAGACGAGCAGGTTCTGCCGGGTGAAGAGCGTGCTGGTGTTGATCCACGCGCGTCCGCCATCCCAGCCCTTCACGTTGGGCGGCTCGAAGAGGTTCTGGCCCATGAGCTCGCAGGCGCTGGAAAGCACGCTGAGCGAGCGCACCGGCGTGTGGAACTGCCGGACCGCCTGCACCACCAGCTGCACCGGGCTCTTGATGATGGCGCCGCGGTTGCCGGGGTGGTGAAAGTGCTCGCTGGCGAAGATGGCCTTGAGCAGCGGCTTGAGCTCGCCCTTCTGCTTCACGAAGTGATCGGCGGCCGCCTGGATGAAGGCCTCCTGGCTTGGCGAGAAGCCCTCCGGCGCGTCGTTGACCAGGAAGCGGTAGAGCTTCTCGCAGATGAACCGCGGGCACTCCGGCTTGGCCAGGATCAGGTCCACGAAGCCGTCGGCGTCGAACGAGCCCGTGTACCCGAAGATGGTCTTTCGGCCCGAGTCATGGGCGCCCTCGTTGAAGAAGGGCTGGTTGTCGCGAAAGGTGAGCCCGGTCAGGGCCCGGGCGCCCTCCTTGATGTCCTGCTCGGTGTAGCCGCGTCCCTCTCCCAGCGTGAAGAGCTCCATGAGCTCGCGGGAGAGGTTCTCGTTGGGGCTGCCGCGGCGGTTCTGGTCGTTGTCCAGGTACTTGATCATCGACGGGTCACGGATGACCTTTCGCACCAGCCCGGCGAAGTTCCCGGTGGCATGCTCGCGGAACAGCCGGTTCTGCTGGAACATGTTCCAGCTCTCCTCCACGGTGCGGTGGCCGTTGGCGAAGTGCCCGTGCCAGAAGAGCGTCATCTTCTCCTCGAGCGGACGCGGCGACTCGATCATGCGCTTCAGCCACCACTTGCGCATCTCGCGGATCTGCTCGCGGTCGGCGGCCTGTCGGCGATTGCGCTCGCGCTCGAACTTCTGCAGCGTCTCCTGGTCGCCGCTGCGGCGCGCCTGGGCCAGCGCCTGCTGCTCCTGCTGCGAGAGCGGGACCATGATGTCGGGATCGAACCCCTCGGCCACGGTGTCGGCGTAGGGCCGATCCTGGTACTCCACCAGCGCGTCCACGGCGCCCTGCAGCCCCATGCCCGCCAGCGCGCGCACCTGCGCCGGGGTGCCGCCGAACCCGGCGCGGTTGAGCAGGTGGCGGGCGCAGTCCTCGTTGAACTGCCTGGCAGGAAGCGGCTTGAGTTCGGGTGGAAGCTTCATGGCGCGGCGGGCGGTCAACGACCATCCGCAGGGGCTATTTCGGATTTTTCGGCCGATGCTCGCGAAGTCCACAGGGCCGCCAGCAGCATCGCGGCCGTGGCGCCCAGAAGAAGCGGCATGCGGCCGCCGATCATGCCCAACTCGGCCAGGATCCCGGCCGCGATGACGGCCACGGCCGCCACCACGCCCGGCACCCGTCGCAGTCCCAGAAGCAGCACGCCGGGAAAGAGCACGCCGTAGAGGCCGAGCCATCGCAGGTAGGTGGCTTCGCCGCGAACCGCTCCGGACGGGGGATTCAGGGCCTCGGCCAGTGCAGGAAGCGAGGATTCGGCGAGGTACGGCCCACCCAGCGCCAGGCACGCCATCAGTGTCACGCCCGGCAGCAGGACGCGTGGGCGCCCGAGCGACCAGACCGGCTCGAGGCTCTGCATGGCCGCCGCCACCGCCACGATCGTGCATGCGGCCTGCAGTCCCCACTGCCAGAGAACCACCGGCTCACCCCCGAGGCGCGCGCCATCCATGGAGACCAGGCCGGTGGCGGGATCGAACCACGCCGCCGTGAAAAGCAGCATCACGGTGAAGGCCGCGCCGAAGACCGCGAACGCATGCCGACTTGGCGCGCGCTGCAGCGCCAGGTGAAAGGTTGGATCCAGGTAGGGGCACAGCAGGAAGCCGAAGGCCATGAACGGTGCAGCCCAGGCGAGCGAGGCGGGCGGCAGGGTTCCGGCCGCGGGAAGGTTGGCCAGCGCACCAGGTCCGAACCGCGCGAAGAGCAGGCCGCTGGCGATCCAGGCGCACGCCAGGATCGCCATCATGGCGCGATCGGATCGCTCGCTGCCGCGACGCGCCGACACCAGCAGCAGCAGGGCGACGGGCAGGGCCGTGACCAGCGCGGCGGTCACCCCCATCTTCAGCAGGAATCCGATCTGGTAGGCGATGGTGGCGGCACCGAAGATCGCGATCCACACGCGAAAGCGAGCCACGAGGGCGCGACTGGACTCCGGCGTGAGCACGTAGCCGAACAGCGTGCAGCCCAGCACGTTGGGCACCGCGAAGGCCATGAACCCCGGCCAGCCCCACCATCGCAGCATCAGGATGGGCAGGAACATGCCGATGCACCAGGTCCAGCTGCTGGCCAGGTAGAGGCCCCACCCGATCGTGAGCGCGGTGCGACGCATGGGGCAAGTGTGCACTCGCCCCCGAGCCATGTCCAACGGATGCGTCGCTCAGTCGGCGGCGGCCGCCGTGGCCCGTCGAAGGGCCTTGGCCTTGAGCATGGCCTTGGGCGTGCAGTGGAAGGTGATCATGCACTTGCCCACGCGCTTCTGGCGACCGTGGTCCTTGACCTGCTGGCGGATGTCCATCTCCAGGTCGATGTTGAACTCGCCGCCCGCCCGCACCAGCTCCTCAAGGTCCTGCTGCGGCACGATGTCGTAGAGCGCCGGACCGACGCACGGCCGGAGGAACCGGTACTCCATCCTCTTGCAGACCACGATGTAGTCGCTGCCCACGCGGCCGAACAGGAACAGGCCCGCGGCCACCTCGCTGTTGCCCAGCAGGGCGGCGCCGGCCATGGCGTTGTACCAGTTGCGGTTGCCGCGGGTGAAGGGCAGCACCGCCGTGAAGCGGTTGGTGCCGGCGCGTCGCAGCGTGATCCCGCTTCGGAAGGCGAACGGCAGCCAGATCAGGCTGCAGACCTTCTGCCAGAACCAGTTTCGGGTGCTCAGTCGGCTGATGAAGGCCTCGCAGCGCTCGCCAAAGGTTCGCTTTCCGACAGGAATGGGCGAAAGGCGGGCTGTCGCTTCCAACGACGTCATTCCCGCATGGTAAGGGGGCCGACCGGCCACTTCCAGCATGCGCGGGGGACGCCAACGCGATCTTCACGCCGATAGCCTGCGAACGATGGCCATCCGGACCCTTGCCGTCTGCAGCTGGAGCCTTCGGCCGCATGATCCGGCGGAACTGGTGAGCCGCCTTGGGGCTGCGGGCCTTGAGGCGGTGCAGCTGGACCTGACGCCGATGGTGGACGATCCGGCCACTTGGAATGGCACGGTGGAGACGCTGACGCGGTCCGGCATCCGCGTGGTCAGCGGCATGATGCGTCCGCGCGGTGAGGACTACTCCAGCATCCCGAGCATTCGCCGGACCGGCGGGTTTCGAAGCGACGACCTGTGGAGCGAGAACCAGCGACTGGCCTCGACCGTGGCGGACCTGGCGGCTCGCCACGGCGTGGGGCTGGTGACCTTTCACGGCGGATTCGTGCCCCATGACGCCATGGATCCGCTGCAGGCCCTCATGATCGAGCGGCTGCAACGCGTGATCGACCTGTTCGCTGGTGCCGGCGTGCAGGTGGCGCTGGAGACCGGGCAGGAGAGCGCGGCCTGCCTGCAGCAGTTGCTTCAGCGGCTGGCGCGGGCCACGGTGGGCGTGAACCTGGACCCGGCAAACATGCTGCTGTACGGGGCCGGCGATCCGCTGGCCGCCATCCGCCTGCTGGCACCGTGGATTCGGCAGGTGCACGCCAAGGACGCGGTGGGTAGCGGTCAGCCCGACGTCTGGGGCCGCGAGACACCCGTGGGCGCCGGAGCCGTGCCTTGGGCGGAGTTCATGTCCGAGGTGCGTCGCCTTCCGCCGGATGTGTGCGTGGTGATCGAGCGCGAGGGCGGCGACCGCCGTGTGGAGGAGGTGGCGGCGGCGCGGACCTTTCTGCAACCTATGCTGTGAGCCGCGATGCCCACCTACGTGTACGCGGTCATCAAGCCCGACGGCAGCCAGGGCGAGCCCTTCGAGGTGTTCCAGAGGCTGAGCGACCCGGCCCTGACCGTGCATCCGGAGACGGGCGAGCCGGTCAGGCGGCTCATCGTGCTCCCGCAGGTGCAGACGCAGACGGACAAGGGACGCTTCAGCAAGGGCAACCTGGAGCGCCTGGGACTGACCCGATACGAGAAGCGGGGCGATGGCCACTACGAGAAGACCGCCGGTCAGGGGCCTGACGCGATCGGCGCCGGCGACTAGGCATGGCGAAGGCCGCGGCGAAGAGGGCGGCGGAGCTGAAGGACCTGCTCGAGCAGGCCAACGTGGCCTACTACGTCGATGCGGCGCCCTTCATGGCCGACAGCGAGTACGACGCGCTGCTGGCCGAACTGGCCGAGATCGAGCGGCGGCACCCGGAACTGGCTGACCCGTGCAGTCCCACGGTGCGCGTGGGTGGGACGCCGGTGGAGGCCTTCGAGAGCGTGTCGCACCGCGTGCCGATGCAGTCGGTCGACAACACCTATTCGCTCGACGATTTCCGCGGCTGGTACCGCCGCTGCGCCGAGACGCTGGGCGAGACACCTGCGGTGGTGGCGGATCCCAAGATCGACGGCGTGGCCATCTCGATCCGGTGGGAGCGCGGTCTCCTGGTGCAGGCGGTCACGCGCGGCGACGGTGAGCGGGGCGACGACGTGACCAGCAACGTGCGTCCCATCCGAAGCGTGCCGCTTCGGTTGCGAGGTCACGCCCCCGAGGTGCTCGAGGTGCGCGGCGAGATCTTCATGCCCAACGCCAGCTTCGAGGCGGTGAACGCGCGCCGCGAGAGGCTGGGCGAGCCGCTCTTCGCCAACGCGCGCAACGCCACGGCGGGCACGCTGAAGACGCTCGACCCGGCGGTGGTGCGCGAGCGAGGGCTGCGGTTCCTCATGCATGGCCTGGGCGAGACCAGCGGCCTGCAGGGCGGCACCTACTGGGAACGACTGCAGGCCTGCCGAAAGCTCGGCATTCCCGTGAGCCCGCGGTCGGTGCGGTGCGAATCCGAGGAGCAGGCCGTGCGGGCGATCGAGACCTTCGCCGCGGATCGGCCTTCGCTGGATTTCGCCGTGGATGGCATGGTGGTGAAGATCGACCGCCTCGACTTTCGCGAGCGTCTCGGCAGCACCAGCAAGGCGCCGCGGTGGGCGGTGGCCTTCAAGTACCCCGCCGAGCGCAAGCCCACGACCTTGCTGAAGGTGGAGTGGCAGGTGGGCAAGGGTGGCACGCTGACGCCCCGGGCCACCATGGAGCCGGTGTTCGTGGGCGGCACCACCGTGCGGCATGCCACGCTGCACAACATCGAGGAGATCCGCCGCAAGGACATTCGCGTGGGTGACACGGTGATCGTGGAGAAGGCCGGCGAGATCATCCCGCAGGTGGTGGAGGTGGTCCTGGCGAAGCGGCCCAGGTCCGCCCGGCCCATCGAGCCACCCGCCGAGTGCCCCAGTTGCGGCGAGGCCGTCGAGCAGGAGGGGCCCAAGGTCTTCTGCCGCAATGCGGCGTGCCCGGCGCAGTTCCGCGAGCGCGTGAAGTGGTTCGTGGGCCGTGACCAGATGGACATCGAGGGGCTGGGCGGGGTGATCGTGGACCAGCTGATCGATGCCGGACTGGTGAAGCGCTACAGCGATCTCTTTGCGCTGGATGCGACCAGACTGGCGGGCCTTGAGAGCGAGACCGTGAACCGCAAGGGCGAGACGGTGGTCCGGCGGCTGGGCGACAAGACCGCCGCAAGCATCGTGGCCAGTGCCGAGACGGCCAAGGGCCGCGGGTTGGCGCGCGTGCTGGCCTCGCTGGGCCTGCGGTTGATCGGGGCTGCGGCGGCCAAGACGCTGGCCCGCGCGTTCCCCGACGCGGAGGCGCTGCTGGCCGCGAAGGAGGCGGACTTCGAGGCACTCCCCGACTTTGGCGAGATCACGGCGAAGAGTCTGGCCCACGACCTGGCCCGGGCCGATGTGCGGCGCATGTTCGCCGACCTGGCGAAGGCGGGGGTGGACCTGCGGAGCACCATCCGCGCACAGGGGGGCTCCGCTGACTCGCCGTTTGCGGGCAAGACCGTGGTGCTCACGGGCACGCTCGAGCGTTTCGATCGCGGCACGCTCACGGAGCGGCTGGAGGCGATGGGCGCCAAGGTTTCCGGCAGCGTGTCGAAGAAGACGCACCTGGTCATCGCGGGTGCCGAGGCTGGCAGCAAGCTGGCCAGGGCACGCGAGCTGGGCGTGCCGGTCTGGGACGAGGCGGAACTGCTTCGTCACTTGCCTGCACCCTGAATGCGACAGGGCCCCATCATGCGGACGGGGCCCCGTGCGGTTGCAGTCGTGGCGAACTCAGTTGCCGGGCGTGTCGGGTGCCTTCGGCGCCTCGGGGGCCTTGGGCGCCTCCGGCACCTTGGGGGTCTCGCTTGTGGACGGCGGTGCCGGCCACTCCACGACCTTGACGATCTCCACGGTTTCCACGGGCACGTCCATGAACGGGGCCGCCCCGCCACGCGTGTTGGCCATCTTGCGGCCGGTGGGCACGGCACGGATGGCGTCGCACACCTCCATGCCGCGGATCACCTTGCCGAACACCGCATAGCCGGCACTGCCAGGGCGAGCGTCGAGCATGCCGTTGTCGACCACGTTGATGAAGAACTGGGCCGTGGCGCTGTTGGGATCGTTGGTGCGGGCCATGGCGATGGTGCCGCGGCGGTTGGAGAGCCCGTTGCTCGCCTCGTTCCTGATCGGCGCGTCGGTGGGCTTCTCGCTCATCGACGTGTCGAATCCGCCGCCCTGGATCATGAAGTCCTTGATCACGCGGTGGAACACGGTCCCGTCGTACTGCCCCTTCTTGACGTACTGCAGGAAGTTCTCCACGGTGACGGGGGCCTTGGCCCGGTCGAGCTCGATCACCAGGTCGCCCTTGCTGGTGGTCATGAGCACGTAGGCGGGAGCGGCACCGGCTGCACGCGGTTCGGTGGCGGACGCAGCCGGGGCGGGTGCCGGTGCCTCCTGCGCCAGGGCAAGGGAGGCGGTGCAGAACGCGGCGATGCGGGCGATCAGTCGGATCATGGGGTCTCCTTGAGTGCCTCGCATGCTACCTGTGGAGGAAACCGGGTGGCACTCATAGCATCGGCTCGAATGGCCCAAGCGGTGTTCCGCGGCATCTCGAACCTGTTCAGCAACGTGCGCTTCGGCATCGCGCTGCTGGTGATCCTGTTCGTGTACATGAGCGTGGGCAGCGCGGGGGTGATCTACCCGGTGCACCCCAACCTGCTGCACCCGGACGCGTGGGTCCATGCCCAACTGCGGCAGTGGCGGCCCTTCGAGATGACCGAGTTCGAGTGGTTCCACTGGTGGCCGTTCGACCTGCTGCTGGGCCTGATCGCCGCCAACATGGTCTGGACCACGCTGCGCCGGATCCCGTTCCGCCCGGTTCACTACGGGGTCTGGACCATTCACACCGGCATCATCGTGCTCATCGTGGGCAGCGTCTGGTACTTCGCGACCAAGGTGGAGGGCGACGCGGCCGTGGCACGCCGCGCCGTCACGATCGAGGTGACGGCGGCCGACGGCTCGCACGGTTCCGGACGCGTGGTGGCCATGCCCGGTGCCGCCACGCAGGTGCTGGCCGGTTCGGAGTCGTGGCGCGTGCAGGTGGCCCAGATCGACCCCGAGTGGGAACTGCGGACCGGGCCGGCCGAGGGCGAGCGTGCCCTCAGCCTGATGCTGCTGGTGGAAGGCCCGCGCGGACGCTTCGTGCGGCAGCTGATCGCCGGCCATCCGGACCTTTCCGAGGACCTGGTGCTGACCGACGACCCGCAGCAGCCGCTGCAGCGCGCCGTGAAGGTCCGGGGCACGCCGATCGTGGAGACGGCCTTCGTGGCCGCGGCCGACTACGAGGGCCAGAACTGGTTCTACCTGAAGAACGACCTGAACAAGAGCTGGGCCCTCTACCTGCGTCGACCGGGCGAGACCGCGTGGGTGCAGCGGCCGATCCACGGACTGCCGCTCTACAACGACTACGTGCCGGCGGCCGGGCTCGCCTTCGACTCCGATGGCGGCGAGCCACCGCTGCATCCGCTGCAGGTCATGATCCCGCCGGTCGCGACCAACGATCCGCTGCCGGACGTGACCCTGCAGGCCACCGGGTACCTGCGCTACGCCTTCGAGCGCGAGCGGCTGGCCCGAGGTGGGCCCGAGTGGCCCCTGAACCCGGCCGCCACGGTGGCGATCGAGTCGCAGGGCCGCGTGCTGCGCGAGTCCCAGCTGCTTGCCCTGGACCCCGACGCATCCACCGACCCTTCCGAACTGGTCACCTTTCGTTGGGCGGGCACTCCCGAAGCGCTCGAGGCCATGGGCCGGCCAACGGAGCTGCAGTTCACGGTTGCCGGTGAGCACGTGGCCTGGGGGCCCAACGCGTGGCAGGCGGGCGATCCGGCCTGGCGTCGGGTGGGTCCGACCCAGGCAGGCGTGGAGGTCCGTGTGGTGGCGGTGCAGGAAGGCCTGAACCTGGGCGGTCGTCGCGTGAGCGTGGCCATTCTGGACCTGCGCACGCCGCAGGGCGAGATCCGCCGCTGGGTGTTCGACGATCCGCGACTGGATCGCGACATGCGGCCGGGCGAGAATCCCGATCCCACGGCGCCCGCTGAGAACCTGGCGCCCTCGATCGCCGCCCGACTGGTGCCGGGCGCGGCCAGCACGCCGGTCACGCTCGTGGCCGGCCCCGATCCCGCGCAACTCACGCTGGTCGACTCGTCCGAGGGCGTGTGGCGTCAGCGGCCGGCGGTGATCGGCCAGCCTCTGGAACTGGGGCAGGGCGTGTCGCTGCGCGTATCGCAGTACTTCCCGCGAGCGCGCGTGGAACGCCGCCCCTTCATCGTGCCCGAGCGGCAGCGGCTGAAGGACGCCCGCGAGCGTTTCGCCATGATGCTGCTGCGGGCGCCCGATGGCCAGGCCCTGTGGCTGCCATTCCACGAGATGGTCTTCGACCGCGCCGAGGATGTGCTGCGCCGCCGCACCCACGAGCCGCGCACGCTTCGGCTCCCCGATGGCAGCGAGGTCGAGGTGGTCTTCTCGCGGCAGCGGCTTCCGCTACCCGCGCCGATCGCGCTGGAGACCTTCGAGCTGGCCACGCACGCCGGCGGCTTCACCGGCGAGACCAGCACCATCCGCGACTACGTCAGCCTGTTGCGCTTCGGCAGCCCGTCGGATGAGGGCGCACGGTGGGGCGATCCGGTGCGCGTGAGCGTGAACCAGCCCGTGGAACATGCCGGACTCTGGTACTTCCAGTCGCAGTGGGATCCGCCCGACGAGGGTGGCGAGGGCGTGCCGCCGAGCCTGGGCCTGAACTACACCGTGCTGGGCGTGGGGTCGCGCCACGGCGTGGTCACGCAGCTGGCGGGATGCGTGATCGCGTGCGTGGGCATGATGTACGCCTTCTACGTGAAGCCGGTCATCCGAAGGCGGGCGCTGCAGCAGGCCCAGCGTGCCGCGCCACGCACGGCACCGGTGACCGGTGCGGCCGCATGGATGCTGGCCGGACTGCTGGCGATCGGCGTGGCAGGCACGCGCGTTGCGGCGCAGGAGCCCGGCCTCTCGGACCGCTTCCGCACCCAGCTGGACCTGTCGCCGCTGGAGCAGGCGGCCATCATGAGCGAAGGCCGGGTGAAGAGCCTTGGAAGCTTCGCCTTTGGCTACATGCAGTCCGTCACGGGCGGCAAGGCGATCCGCGGCGAATCGGCCTCGGTGCGCCAGTCGCCCACCTTCACCATGCTCGACATGGCCGTGCGCCCCGACGCCTACCAGGCGGCCGACACGGTGTACGTGAAGAACCGCGAGGTGCGGATGCGGCTGGCCGAGGCGATCCGGCGCATGGATCCCGCACGGGACGAGTGGAGCCACGGGTTCGAGCGGCACGGCATGGTGTCCAGAAGCCTGCTGTGGGATGACGCGGCGGGAGCGTGGCGTCCCGAGCTGGCGCCGCTCATGCGGCAGCTCGAGGGTGACCTGATTCGCACGGCGCGGCAGTCGGACCAGATCCGGGCCGCGGTCCTGCTGATGCGCCCCGAGCAGATCCTGCCGAGGCTGCGCATGGTTCCTGCCGCCACGCCCGACGCCATGTGGCTGCCGCTTGACGCGGGCCCGGATCCGGTGCGTGATGCGTGGCAGCGCCTGCAGTCCGTGTGGCCAACCGGTGCGGTGGATCGGGTGCAGCCTGCGGTGCTGGAGCTGGCCGAGGCGCTGCGGAACGCGGGCGGCCAGTCGCTGCCGAGTCCTGCCCGCCTGTCCTGGGAGAGCTGGTACTTCCGATCCGGGCAGATGACCTGGGTGTGGCTGGTGTTCCTGGCGTCCACCGCGGTGCTGCTGGCAGGGTTCACCTGGAAGTGGCCGGGCGCCATGCGGCTGGGGTTGGCCGTGTTCGGCGTGGCGTTCCTGCTGCAGACGGCGGCGGTGGGGCTGCGCTGGTACGTGAGCGCGCGCTGGCCAAACAGCAACATGTTCGAGGCGGTGACCACGGCGGCCTGGATGGGTTCATGCCTGGCGGTGCTGGCCGAGGTGGTGCTGAGGCGGCTGCCGGTGCGCGGGCTGTTCGCCCTGGCGGCGTCGGTGGGCAGCATGATGGCCCTGATGGCGTGCGCGCTGCTTCCGGCGCAACTCAATCCCGCCATCGGCAACATGATGCCGGTGCTGCACGACCTGTGGCTCTACATCCACACCAACGTGATCATCTTCAGCTATGCGCTCATCTTCATGGCGGCGGTGACGGCCGCCATGTACCTGCTCTGGCGATGGCGGGGTGGCCCGGCGGTGCACGCGCGCGTGGGCGGCGCGGGCGAGATGCTGGCGCTGGCCGATGGAGCCGGGCTGCAGGAACGCGGCCGAGCGGGCGAGGTGCTCGACGGCGTCACCATGACGCTGATGGAACTCAGTTTCGTGCTGCTCTGGGCCGGCATCGCCATGGGTGCCATCTGGGCGGATCATTCGTGGGGCCGCCCGTGGGGCTGGGACCCCAAGGAGGTGTTCGCGCTGAACACCTTCGTGGTGTTCGCGCTGCTCATCCACGTGCGCTGGCGCGTGCGCGACAAGGGCCTGTGGACCGCGGTCCTGGCGGTCGTGGGCGCCGGGGTGATGCTGTTCAACTGGATCGTGATCAACTTCGTGATCACGGGGTTGCACAGCTACGCGTGAGCCCTGGCTGGCCAGGCCTCAGTTGCCGGGGGCCGCGTCCCGGGGCTTGGCCTGCTGCGGATACAGCAGCACGCGGTCGTGGCAGAGCAGCACCAGGTCGTCCCTGCCGTCGCCGGTGAGGTCGGTGACCAGTCCCATGCTGGGCTCGAACTCGCGAGGCTCGCCGCCCGAGAAGATCTTGCTCTCGAAGACCTCGAAGGCCGTGCCGTAACGCAGGTTCCCGGCCTGGCTGAAGGTGAGGATCTCGGCCATCTGCTCGCCCGCGTCCAGCGCCACCACATCCAGGAACCCGTCGCCATTCACGTCGCCCACCGCAAGCTCGTGCTCCACGCGGCCGGGCTGGTCGCTGCGCCAGCTGGCCACCTCGGTCAGCTTCCAGCGGTCGCCGGAGAGGCGCACCAGTCCGAAGCTGTCGTCGCCGATGGCCACGATGCAGGGGCTCTCGTCGCCGCCGAAGGCGCCCGCGTAGATCTGGTTGAACTTGAAGCCGGGCACCTCGACCGCGTCCATCTGCCGCCACTCGCCCTCGCTGTCCGCGCCGAAGATGACCAGTCGACCGTTCTCGCGGTCGCCGGCCACCACGCGGTCGCCCATCAGGGCCACGCAGGTCAGCTTGGCGTCGCTGGCCGCGGCGTTGAACTGCTTCACCACCTGCCAGCCCGGGCTGGTGCCAGCGGGTGGGTTGGCGTCGTAACGCAGGGCACGCACGAAGTTGCGGTCCGCCACCAGCAGTTCGCTCTTGCCGTCGCCGAGCACGTCGCACACGGCGGTGTTCTTGCCGTTGGCCGCCTGCACCAGGCCGAACTGGCCCATGTCCTTGCTCTCGAGCACCTTGAGCGATCGCTCGCCTTCGGCATCCTTCTGCTCGCGCACCATGATCATGGGCTTGTCGGGCGTGAAGACCAGCAGGTCGCTCATGCCGTCGTGGTCCACGTCGGCGGCCAGAATGGTCTCGGGGCTGCGGCTGAGGCTGCCCAGGGACACGCTGCGGTGATTGGCCGTGTCCATGGCCGCGGCGCCGCCGGCGGGAATGAGCGTGAGCGTGTAATTGCGCCCGTCCTTGGTGATCACGGCCACGTGCGGGGCCCCGTCCAGCTCCACCACGTTCATGGCCGCGGGGGTGGCTCCGGCGGGCAGGGGAATGGGCTTGGGAAAGCCCACGCCGTCGGGGCCCGCGTCGCAGCGGCCCAGCACACCTTCCTTCTCGCTCAGCAGGAACACCTGCGCGGGCTGGTCCTTGCGGGCCGGCAGCGCCGCCATCGCGTCCAGATCCGCCAGCGCCGGGAAACTCTCGCCGGTCTCGAAGCCCTTGCCCGGCTTCTGGCGGTAGAGCATCACCGCGTTCTCGGCGGTGTTGGTGGCCATCAGGTCCAGCCGACCGTCGCCGTCCACGTCCACCACCGCGTACCCCCGCTTGCGGTTCTGCGGATCCCGGAAGGCCCACGTCTGCATGCTCGCTTCCCGGTCGCCGGCGCCCTCGATGGGGCGACGATCCAGCCGGTGGAACACCACGCGCTTGCTCGGCCGCTCGATCACGCCGATCAGGCCCTGCCTGGCGCCGGGCAGGCGCAGCACCTCGGCCTCCCGCAGCGGCGGCATCTCGAAGCGAAGCTGGGGCCCCAGCACCAGCTCGTCGCCCTCACGGCCGCTCAACCATACCCGGACCGGGCTTCCGTCCTCGGGCACCACGCCCGCGATGTCCAGCGTGCCGTTGCCGTCCAGGTCCTCGATCATGCTGGCCACCAGACTGGCGCCGCCCGCCGAGAGCTCGATCGGCGTGCCCAACTGGTCCCGTTCCAGCGGCCAGATCATGATCTTGCCGCCCACGTTGCCGATCACCTCGGGCCGCTCGTCGCCGATCACGTTGCGGATGTGCAGGTTGTCGCGGGTGCCGAGCAGGTTCTTCACCGGAACCTTGCGGACCACCTCGAACACGCCCGGCCGCACCTGGCGCACGAAACCCACCGTGCCAGGCTGGCCGACATAGATCAGGTCGAGCAGGCCGTCGCCATCGAAGTCGTGCGGCACCACCGCCTGCACCTCGTTGGGCACGGAGATGGTCTCGCGGCGGAACCGCCAGAGCTCCGGAAGCTCGTTGGTGCCGGGGGCCGCTGCCTTCTCGGTGCCCGGCTCGGCATCGGGCCGCTGGTAGTAGATCTCCACGCGGCTCTTGTGGTTGTTCACCGCGACCAGATCGCGACGTCCGTCGCCGTTCATGTCCGCGGCGGTGATGGGGCCGGCCTTGGGATCGATCTTCTGCACTTCCAGCGGCTCGAAGCCGAAGTGCCCGGCCAGGTCGCCGGACTGCGGTGTCGCCAGGAGCGAGCAGACGATCAGCGGAAGGGCGAGCATGAGGACTCCGGATCGGGTGAGAGGAAGCGGTCGCGACGGTGCGGCGGGCTATAGTAGCCGCGTGAACAAGGCACCATGGCTCTCCGTGCCGGTGGCGTTGGCGCTGCTGGCGTTTCCGTTGCATGCCGACGTGGTCAAGCTCAAGAGCGGCAGCCGCATCGACGGCACCGTGCTCAAGCGCACCGACCGTCGCGTCTGGGTGGACATTGGCCCCGAGGTGCTCAGCTTCGACATGGAGGACGTGGCCGACGTGGAGAGCGCCGCGGCGCCCACGTCGCTGCGCACCGAGCAGGTGGACCTGTTCCACACCGCCACCAATCTGCCCACGCTCAGCCCCAAGGAGCATGCCCGCATCCTGGGTCCCGCGGTGATCAAGGTGAGCACCCCGGGCGGCCTGGGCAGCGGCGTGATCATCGACGCGCAAGGGCATGCCATCACCAACGCCCATGTGGTGCAGGGCGAGCAGAAGCTCAAGGCCACGGTCTGGTTCCCGCTCGCCGATGGCACGCTGAAGCGCGTGGAGATCGACCAGGTGGAACTGCTCGCCGTGAACAACCACCTGGATCTGGCCCTGATCCGGATTCCGCATCCCGAGGGCAGGGAGTTCGCGTTTGCGCCGGTGCAGCGTGAGGAACGGCTGGAGATCGGCCAGCCGGTGTTCGCCATCGGCAACCCGTTGGGTCTGGAGCGCACGCTCACGCAGGGCGTGATCAGCACCACGCAACGCAACTTCGACGGCCTGACCTACATCCAGACCGACACGCCGATCAATCCGGGCAACTCGGGCGGGCCGCTGTTCAACACCCGGGGCGAGGTGATCGGCATCACCAACATGGGCATCCGGGGCGGCGAGGCCCTGGGCTTCGCGATTCCGGGCCGCTACGTCAAGGACTTCATCCGCAACCGCGAGGCCTTCAGCTACGACCGCAGCAACCCCAACGCGGGCCACAACTACCACGATGGACCGGGGCGGACGGACTTCGGCACGCCCAGCGAGCTGCTCGACGGCAGCGGGCAGTCATGAGGGCGCCGCACCTGGCGCATGCCGCGCTGGCCGCGCTGGCGATGGTGGTCTGGGCCCGGGCCGACGTCCCGGTCACCATCGACCGCCTGGCGCCTCGCGACAGCTGGTTCGTGATCGGCGTGGATGACCTGACGGCCACGCGGGAGCGGTGGGATCGCACCGCCGTGGTCCGGTGGTGGAACAGCGAGTCCATCCAGAAGCTGGTGCAGGAGGACCTCGAGACCTCCCGCCGGCAGGCTGCCGAGCGGTTGCGCGAACTGGGAGTGCCCGAGGATGCCTGGAGCCTGCCTCGCACCGCCGGCGCGTCCCTGTACGCCGCCCGTGACGAGGATCTTGACAGCGATCAGGCCCACTTCCTGGCCTATGGCGACTGGGGCGAGCACGCCGAGGGCGTGGGCGCCATCCTGGACGCGCTGATCGCCGAGCGGGAACGCGAGCGACCGGGCTCCACGGTCGGCGCGGAGATCGCCGGTCACAAGGCCACGCGGATCACGGTCAGGCCCGAGGAGACCGCCCCGGAGGTCGGCCCCGATGGCCGCCCGCGCCGCCCGCGCCCGCGTCGCGGTGGCCTGTTCGGCGAGGGCGGCACCTTTCAGCACGTGGAGCACATCTGGTACCTGCGCCTCGGTGAGCGATTCCTGCTCGGCAGCGTGGAGCAGGACCTGGCGGAGGCCGTCGAGGTGCTCGAGGGTGGTCCCGATCGCGGGCTTCCGGACGAGTCGGCCTTTCGCGATGGATTGGCGCAGGTGGGCCGAGGTGACGGCTGGGCCGTGCTGCTCACGGAGCCCATGCAGCGCGTGGCGGGCACGGCGAGCGCCCAGCTGGGTTTTCTGCAGCCGATGCTCACCACGCTCTTCGGCCAGGTGAAGGCCTACGCCTTCGGCCTGCGGAGCGACGAGTCCGGCGTGCAATTCGACCTGCTCAGCGGGATCCTGGTCCAGGGTGAGCGACGGGGGGTGCTGGCGCTGCCGGATCCGGCGGTGGCCATCACGCCGCCGCCCTCCTTTGTTCCGGGTGACGCGGTGGGCTACGGCACCATTCAGGTCCAGTTTCGCGATCTGATGAAGTTGATCGAGACCGCCGTGAGCGCCATGCCCGGCGAGATGGCAGGTATGATGGAGCCAACGCTGCAGCAGTACGGCCCCGACCTGCGAAAGGCGTTCGATGCGCTCGGGCCGCAGGTGCATGTGGTCGCCCGCTCCGCCGGCATGCCTGGACGCGACGCCCAGGAGAACCAGCAGGGGATCTACGCCATGGCCTGCCGTGACGAGCAGGCGGTGACAGGCTTGCTGAACCTGTTCCTGCCCGAGGCCGGGTTCGAACCCCGCGACTTCAACGGCAACACCATCTTCTCCGCCGGCGACGACGACATGAGCATGGGCTTCGGCGGCGGCATGTTCTACATGGGCACCACCACGCTGGTGGAGCAGTGCCTGCGCGGCGGTCAGGGGGGGCTGGCCGATTCGTCCGCATGTCGCCAGTCCATGACTGCAGCGGGTTCGGAGCCGGCCATCGGTTGGGGCTTCACGGACATGGTGGCGTCACTCGAGGCATCGCGCGAGGCGCTGGTGGCCGCGGCATCGCGGGCCGAGCGCGGCGCCTTGCCCAAGGGCCAGCGAGACCTGGCCGGCGAGGCGGGCATCCAGCTCCCGGAGGGGCTGGCCGAGAACCTTCAGGAGGTCGACGCGGAGAGCCTGGCCACGGGATTCGGCCCCATGCAGTGGGACCTGCGACCTTTGCCCAACGGCCTGCTCACGCGCTTCCGTCTGCTGGCGCCGGCGAGCGCCGACTGACCGTCTCCAGAAACGCCCGCGCCGCCTCCAGCCAGGCCGCCCGGTCCCCGTGCGCGGGTTCGTCGTGCCGATCCCCCGGAAGCACCACAAGGCGAGCGTGCGGCGCGGCGGCCGCGATGAGGCTGGCATCGGCTGCTGGTGCGATGCGGTCGTCCTGGCAGGCCAGCACCAGCAGCGGCAGGGAGCAGCCTGCGGCATCCACCTCCAGCGACGCGTCCATGCGGCCAAACGCCCGCAGCAGGCGCAGCGCCACCCACGTGAACGGCTGCACCGGCAGGTTCTTCAGGCCAAGGCGACCGGGAATGGGTGAGCGAAGGTCACGATAGGGAGCGAGCAGGATCGCGCCGTGCACCGGAACGCCGCGCCGCGACGCGAGCATGGCGCCGCGCAGGGCCACGCCTGCACCGAGCGAGTGGCCCATGACCACAAGCGGCGCGCCGGGCCGCGCCGCAGCCATGTCGGCCAGCATGGCGGCAGCCGCTTCCGGTTCCCGCACACCCACCCAGCCGCTCCGCGCCCGGTGCTCACCGTGTGCGGGCAGGTCGGGAAGCCAGGCCTCGTGCACCAGCCCGCGCAGCTCCGCAAGGCGACACAGGCTGTCCCAGCGGGACCGTCCCCATCCATGCAGCAGCAGCAGCGAGGGAGCCTGCGCTCCGCCCTCGCAGGCCACGCGCCAGCCCGGACAGGTCACGCCATCGAGCCCGGGCATGGCCACCTCCTCCGAGGCGAGGCCGATGGCGCCTGGGTCGCCAGGCCGCCCGCCGGCCAGCGCCCAGGCAAAACCCTTTCGCGGTGGATGGGCGGCGTCCCAGGCCACGATCGCGCCGCCCCAACACGCCAGCATCACCCACGCCAGCACCAGCAGCAGGAGCAGCCCGAGCAGCGGCGCCATCACGCCCTTGCGGCGATGGCCGCGGATGCGGCACGCCCGTCGGTGCCCGCCTGCTTCACCAGAGCGTCGGTCTGCGCAGCCAGCGTGGTCGCCGTGGTGGCGTCCCCCAGCGAGGACAGGTTCACCCGCACGTTCCATGCCGCGGCCTCGGCGGCCACGGCGGCCAGATCGCCGGCGATCGCCAGATCGCTGGCCAGCCTGGGATTCGTGGTGGTGACCAGCGATCGCAGGCACCGTGCGAGCTCCGCAGCGGCCTCCACGACGCGCCGCGGCGCGTCGATGGCCTCCTGCACCGCGGGCCCGAATTCGCGCACCCGCTGCGGATCCTCGGGAGCCAGTTTCCACAGTCCCGCCAGTCGCGCATAGGCGGCCGCGTCACGGTCGGCCAGTGCCAGAGCCTCGGTGCGCAACGCATCCAGCATCTCGAGCGCCGCCGTGTTGACCGCCTCGTGTGCCGCGAATGCCGGTCGACCGATCGTGTAGCGCAGCACCATCGATCCCAGCGCCGCGGCGTGGGCCAGCGTGACCGCGGCCACCGCACCGCCGCCAGGCGAGGGAACCTTGTCCGCCAGGCGGTCGCAGAAGTCCTGCAGCGTGGCCTGAGCCAGTGACCGCGTCACGCCCGCAACTCCGCACCCAGTGCCGCGTGCAGCGCACTGGTGAGCTCGGCCATGATCGCGTCCACGTCCTCGCGGCGAAGCGTGGCGTCGGGCCTTCGAAACCGCAGCCGAAGCGTGAGGCTCTTGTGGCCCTCGCCCACCTGCTTGCCGCGCCACGCGCCCACGAAGGCAAGCGCCTCCAGGTGCGCCGGGTCGCGAGATCGCACCGTGGCCTCGATGCGTTCCCACGGCATGGACTCGGGCACCACCAGGCTGAGGTCGCGCTCGATGGCGGGGAACGCGGGCAGGGCCGTCGCCGGACGCTCGGGCGGGTAGCGATGCACCAGCGGCTCCAGTTCCAGTTCCGCCACCGCCAGGGTCTGGTCCAGTCCCATGGCTCGTGCCGCCGCCGCCGAGAGCAGGCCGATGTGGCCGATGCACGCGCCTTCCAGCAGCACCTCGGACGCCGGCTCCATGGCGGCCGTGGAGGTCGGCTGCATCCGCAAGGGCAGGCCAGCCAGCTCGTGCGCCAGGCGGTCCAGCACGCCTCGCAGGGTTCGGTAGCCCTCGGACGGATCAGGCGCGTCCAGCACCAGTCCCACACCCGGCCACTCACGGTGCTGGCCTGACGGCGCCAGCAGGAAGGCGTGGGCCGTCTCGAAGAGCCGCAAGCCGTGGGTGATGCCGCGATCGGCGTTGGTCTTGCGCACGCCCAGCGGCCCCGCCAGCACCGATGGACGCAGGCACGGCGTTCCACCCGCGCGCTCGTCGTCGATGCGGAGCGGCTGCATGCCGGCCGGCAGCAACGCCGAGGCGGTGTCCTGACTCACCAGCGCATGGGTCACGCACTCCACGAAGCCCATGCCCGCCAGCAGATCGCGCAGGCGCTCCAGGGCGTCGAATCGGTGGTCGGCACTCGCGGTACGGATGCGAATCGTGTCCGCGACCGGGATCCGGTCGGTGCCCAGCAGCCGGATCACCTCCTCGACCAGGTCCACCTCGCGCTCGATGTCCATGCGGTGATGGGGCACGGTGCACTCGATGCGGTCGCCCTGCATGGTGGGGGCGAATCCCAGGGCCGCCAGGGCCCGGACCATCTCGGCCGCATCCAGCTCGATGCCCAGAATCGCCCGGCACCTCGATGCGCGCATGGACACGCGGCGAGGCGCCGGCATCGGCGCACCGTCCTCCACCACACCCTCGCAGAGCGTGCCGCCAGCCGTCTCCAGGATCAGGTGCGTCAGGCGTTCGGCGGCGGCGTCGATGGCCGCCGGGTGCACGCCGCGCTCGAAGCGCTTGCTGCTGTCACTGGCGATCTGATGTCGGCGGCTCATCTGCCGCACCCGCACCGGATCGAAGGTGGCCGCCTCGAGAAGGATGTCGGTGGTGCCCTCGTCCACGGCGCTCTCGGCCCCGCCCTTCACCCCGGCCATGGCCACGGCGCGGTGGGCATCGGCGATCACCAGGTCATCGGTCGTCAGGCGGATCGGCTTGGCGTGCTCACCCAGCGGCACGAAGGGCTCGTCCGCCCTGGCCCGGCGCACCTGGACCTGGCCGCCCTGCAACTTGGCCAGGTCGAACACGTGCGTGGGCTGGCCCATCTCCAGCAGCACGAAGTTGGTGCAGTCCACCAGGTTGTTGCGAGGCACCTGGCCCGCGTCGCGCAGGCGATCCTGCATCCAGGCCGGGCTGGGGCCCACCTTCACGCCCCGGATCACGCGGGCGGTGTACCGCGGACATCCGGCCGTGTCATGATTGTGCACACGCACCAGGCCCGAGGCTGCAGGTCCGGTGGCCTGGGCGGTGGCGACCGGTTCGCGCACGCTCCGGCCCGTGGCGGCGGCCAGTTCACGGGCCAGCTCCAGATGACACAGGCAGTCGCCGCGGTTGCTTGTGGTCTCGATCTCCTGCTGGATCGCGCCGTCGGGGAGCGTTTCGCGACCGTCAAAGTTGAAGCCGGCGGCGGTGAGGGCCGCCGCCTGCTCCTCGGCGTCGGCAGGGCGATCCAGATAGTCGTTGATCCAGCGGACGCTCGTGCGCATGTGCGGGCAGCGTAGCGGCGGTCGTGGCGGTGGTGGTAGCCTTCGAGTCATGTGGCGCGGCGCCGCCCTCGCAATGCTTCTGGTGATCGGCGGATGCGCTGCGCCGCCGCTCGACCCACTCGCGACGCCCGGCGACTTCACCGCCGACGTCACGGTGCTGGCGGGCGAGGGCGCCGACCAGCGTCTGGAGCCATGGATGCGGCAGGGAAAGATGATCCTGTTCAGCGACGGCACGGTGCTGGCGGATCTGGGGCCCAGCGTGAACGCCCGCACCCGCCCGGGCCGCGCCCGGGTGCTGTACCAGCGTCAGGTTCGGCAGTTGTGGGACCTGGCCCGCGAACTGGGATTCGCCACGCCGGAACTGGCCAACTTCGACGGCAATCCCGACCTGCTCGCAGCGGAGCCGGGCGAGTTGGTCTACGCCATGACATTCTCGGCGGGGCAGGAGCGATGGATCTTCGTGCGTCGTTGCCCGGTGCAGGAAGGACCCGACGAGGCCACGGCCACCTGGGTCAAGGCCATGGCTGAGGCGGGCCTGCTTCGAGAGCGTCCGGCCGACGAGAACCTTCCCATCCGATACGACTTTGGACCGGATCCCTACGCATGGTTCAGGCCAACCGCATCCTCCGGCAGCTGATTTCGGCATGCGCGGCTTTGGCGTGGTGTGCCTCGGTGGCCAGTTGCGCCGCCGGCGATGCCGAGGCGGCCCGTCATCGCATGGTCTCGGACACCGGTGGGTATGCGCTGCGTCTGCAGATCAAGCGGCCCAGCACCAACCAGTTCGAGCTCTACGAAGTGGACCGGCAGGGATACGCCTGTCATGCGGGCGGGCAGGCGGCACTCGATGGAGAGGTGAAGTACCGTCGGCCGCTCTCGCCCCAGGGTGCCCAGGCGTTCCGGGATGCCATGGCCGCATGCCCGTGGGTCCAGGGCAAGCCCGATGACCGCGGTCCGGACAAGGCCGAGCCCATCACCGAGGTCACGCTTCGGCTTCCGGGCGGTACGGAGCGTTCATTCCGCCTGCGTGGGGAGCAGGCGCAGGTCGAGGCGTTCCTGAAGATTCTCCGCCCCGAGGTCGCCGATCGGCACAAGCCGATCCTGGACCGGCTGCCCGAGGCCACCGAGGGCCCCAAGCCCGCGGCGGAGCAGGCCAAGCCTGCGACCGGCGGCTGATCACCATCGCTACGATCGCTCCGTGGTGAGCGGCGACCCCATCATTGGCATCGACCTGGGCACCACCCATTCGCTGGTGGCTTTCTGCGATGCCGCGGGGCCGCGCGTGCTGGCGGACCAGCAAGGGCGTACGTTGCTGCCGAGCGTGGTGCGGCTGCTGCCCGGTGCGGAACCGGTGGTCGGGCATCAGGCCAAGGCCCGGGCGGTGGAGTTTCCGTTGCAGACCATCGCCAGCAGCAAGCGGTTCATGGGCCGAAGTCACGCGGAGAGCCTTCGCCTGGCCGAGGGGTTTGGTGGCCAGCTGGTTCCCGGGCCGCGCGGCATGGCCGCCTTTCTGGTGGAGGGCCGCACCGTCACGCCGCAGGAAGTGGCGGCCCTGGTGCTGGCCACGCTTCGCCGCACCGCCGAGGCTTCCCTGGGCCACCCCGTGCGGCGGGCGGTGATCACCGTGCCCGCCTACTTTGACGACGCCCAGCGACAGGCCACGCGCGATGCGGCTCGCCTGGCTGGCCTGCTCGCCGAGCGCATCGTGAACGAGCCCACGGCGGCGGCCCTGGCCTACGGGCTGAATCGGGCCCGCAAGCCCGAGACCATCGCGGTGTACGACCTGGGCGGAGGCACGTTCGACATCAGCATCCTGCGGATCGAGCCCGACGAGTCCGACCAGAGCCAGGCGGCCGAGGTCTTTCAGGTGCTCTCCACCAACGGGGACACGCGGCTTGGCGGAGATGACATCGACCTTCGCGTCATGGAGTGGCTGCTGGAGCAGGCGCGGACCGCCGTCGGACCGCTGCAACGCTCGCCCTCGGTGCAGCAGCGTGTGCGGGCCTTTGCCGAGCAGGCCAAGATCGCCCTGAGTGAACGCGAGAGCGTGCAACTGGAAGTGGACATGGGCTCTGGCCAGTCGCTCCGGTGCACGCTGACCCGGTCCCAACTCGAGGCCATGGCTCGGCCCCTGGTCGACCGCACGCTGGAGCGGTTTCGTGCCGCAATGGCGGATGCGGGCCAGCCCGTGCTGGACAGGGTCGTGATGGTTGGAGGCAGCACGCGCATGCCGCTGGTGCGGGAGGCCGTCCGGGCCCTCGCAGGCCTTGAGCCCTACACGGCCCTGGACCCCGACCAGGTGGTGGCCTTGGGGGCGGCGGTGCAGGCCCACATCCTCATGGGAGGCCGCCGCGACCTGCTGCTGGACGTGATCCCGCTCAGCCTGGGCATGGAGACCCGCGGTGGGGCGGTGGCCAAGTTGATCATGCGAAACACCGCGATCCCCACCCGGGCCACGGAGACCTTCACCACCAGTGCCGACAACCAGACCGGCATCGTGATCCACGTGGTGCAGGGCGAGCGGGAGATGGTGGCCGACTGCCGAAGCGTCGGACGCTTCGAGCTCAAGGGCCTGCCTCCCATGCCGGCGGGCATCCCGCAACTGCAGGTCGAGTTCACCGTGGACGCCAACGGCGTGCTCACCGTGAGCGCCGCCGAGCGTCGCAGCGGCAAGCAGGCCAGCCTGCAGGTGGTGCCCACGCACGGCCTGACCACTGACGAGGTGGATCGGCTGGAGCGGGAGGCGTTCGCCCATGCCCGGCAGGACATGCACCTGCACCGGGTGGTGGACCTGGCGGTGAACGCCCGGCTGGACCTGAAGTGGATCGGCGAGGCCCTGTCCCGCGTGTCCGACGCTCTTGAGCCCGCCTATCGCGAGGAGCTGGAGACCGCCATGACCCGCCTCAAGGGCATGTGCGAGGCCGCCGAGCGGCAGCCTTCGGCGATCGATGCCGACGCCTTGCACCGGGCCAAGGAAGAGCTGGACCAGCTGAGCATGCGGCTCCACGAGGTGAGCATCGCCCGCAGCCTGCGGTCGATGGACGAGCCCAAGGCCAGCGCCGATCGCGCGGGAAGTTGAAGGTTTCGCTTCGCCTCCGCGTCCGGCACGCGTATATTGCCCGTTCAAGCAACGGCACAACGCCCATGTCGGGCAGCCAGGAGCACAGCCGCGTTGACACAACCCGCCTCTCCGACCGTCACCGCCCCCAACGCCAGCACCAACGCCACGCAGACCCGGCCCCGCAACGGGGTGTCGGTCATGGAGCCTGCGTGGACGGCGGAGGACTCGGCCGATCTCTACAACATCCGACTCTGGGGCAAGGGTTTCTTCGACGTGAACGCCGCCGGGCATGTGGTGGTGCGCCCGAGCAAGACCCCGGGCCAGGAGATCGACCTGCTCCAGGTGGTCGAGGGGCTTCGTGAGCGCGGCTTGGGCACGCCGGTGCTGCTGCACTTCAGCGACCTGCTGGAGCGCCGCCTGAACGACCTGCATGACGCGTTCCGCAACGCCATCAAGGAGAACGGCTACAAGGGCGACTACGTGGGCGTGTTCCCGATCAAGGTGAACCAGCAGCGTCGCGTGGTCGAGGAGATCCGCCAGTACGGCTCGCCGCTGGGCTTTGGCCTGGAGGTGGGCAGCAAGCCCGAGCTCCTGGCCGTGCTCGGCATGACCAGCGACACGCCCGAGCGGCTGATCATCTGCAACGGCTTCAAGGAAGCTCGCTACATCGAGTTCACCACGCTGGCGGCCAAGCTGGGCCGGACCATCATCCCGGTCATCGAGAACCTCATGGAACTCCGCTTGATCGTGGAAATGGCGGAGAAGTTCCAGATCCGCCCCCGCATCGGCGTGCGCGTCAACCTGGCCACGCCGGGCGCCGGCCGATGGCGGCATTCCAGCGGCGCCAAGGCCAAGTTCGGCCTCTCGTACAGCGAGGTGCTGGAGGTGCTGGAGTACCTGCGGGCCCGCGGGCTCGAGGACTGCCTGCAGCTGCTTCACTGCCACATGGGAAGCCAGATCCACGACGTGCGTCAGGTCAACCAGGGCGTGAACGAGCTGGCCCGCATCTACGTGCAACTGGCCAGGCTGGGCGCCGGCATGAAGTACCTGGACGTGGGCGGCGGCCTGGGCATCGACTACGACGGCAGCCAGACCAGCTTCGAGTTCAGCACCAACTACACGCTCAGCGAGTACGCCGCCACGGTGATCTACCGCACCATGAGCGTGTGCGATCAGGAGGGCGTGCCGCACCCCACCATCGTGACCGAGAGCGGTCGCGCCATGGTGGCCCAGCAGAGCGTGCTCATCTTCGACGCCATCGGGGCCAACCGCCCGGATCGTGGCGGGGTGCCGGCGCAGTTGCCGGCCCTGCGCGAGGGCGAGACGGAACTGCCGCGCCCGCTGGTGGAGCTCTTCGACACCTACAAGTCCATCAGCGAGCGCCGCCTGATCGAGCAGTACCACGACGCCTGCGAGGCCCGCGACGAGGCCAGCCGCCTGTTCAGCCTGGGCTACCTGAGCCTGGAGCACCGGGCCCTGTGCGACCGGCTGTTCTGGGCCACCTGCGCCCGTATCCGCGACAAGTGCCGCGAACTCGACGAGGTGCCCGAGGAGCTCGACGACCTGGAGAGCCTGCTCAGCGACACCTACTTCGGCAACCTGAGCATCTTCCAGAGCCTGCCCGACATCTGGGCCATTCACCAGCTCTTTCCCATCGTGCCCATCCACCGGCTCGGCGAGAAGCCCACGCGAAAGGCCACCATCGCCGACATCACGTGCGACTCCGACGGCAAGATCGACCGGTTCGTGGATGACCGGGACGTGAAGAAGTTCGTGGAACTCCACGACTTCGAGGAGGGGGAGCGCTATTACGTGGGCGTGTTCCTGGTGGGCGCCTACCAGGAGACGCTGGGCGACCTGCACAACCTCTTCGGCGACACCCATGTGGCCCACGTCAAGCACGACGCCAGCGGCCAGTGGTGGATCGACGAGATCATCGAGGGCGATGCCGTCCGCGACGTGCTCAGCTACGTGCACTACGACCTGAACGCCCTGCAGGCGCAGATCCGCCGCGAGTGCGAGAAGGCCGTGCGGCTCAAGCAGATGACCGCCTCCGAGAGTCAGTCGCTGGTCCGTCTCTACGAGAGCGGCATCAACGGCTACACGTACCTGGAGATGGATCCGCGGTCGTGATCCCGGAGGCTCAGCGGTCCAGCCATGCCATGGCCTGTTCCACGGGCATGGGCCTGGCCCACAGGTAGCCCTGGCCGAAGCCGTAGCCCAGTTCACGGAGCAGTTCCGCCTGGTCGGGCTGCTCCACCCCCTCGGCGGTCACCGGAATCTCGCACGCCTTGGCCATGGCCAGGGCCGCCTCGCACACCGCACGGCCGCGGCTGCCGCGGAGCAACTCGCCCGTGAAGGAGCGGTCGATCTTCAGGTGGTCGAACGGGATGCGCTGGAGCCGCTTGAGCGATGCATAGCCCACGCCGAAGTCGTCCAGCGCCAGCCGGAAACCGTGCTGCCGGAAGGCTTCGAGGTTGCTCCGGGCGGGACCGTCGACGTCAAGCCAGTGGCTCTCGGTGATCTCCAGGATCACGCGAAAGGGGTCCACGCCATGCTCGCGCGCCATGGCCGCGGCCTGATCGGCCAGTCCCTCCCGCATGAGTTGCCGCGTGGAAACGTTCACGCTGAGCGTGAGTCGGCCCATGCGTGTGCCATGCTCGGCCAGCGTGCGCATGCTGAATCGCAGCACGCTCAGGCCCAGGCGATCGATCAGGCTGCTCTCCTCGGCGATGGGCACGAACACCGTGGGCGAGATGCCGGAGGCCTGCGGTCCGCGCAGCCGCGCCAGCACCTCGAAGCCGACGGGTTCGAAGTTGGAGAGGCGCACGATCGGCTGCAGCCATGGCTGCACGCGGTCCTCATCCAGCGCCTCGCGCAACACGCGGGCCACCTCGCGGCGCCCAGAGAGCTGGGCCCGCTCGCTGTCGCCGAACACCACCACCCGGTCGCGCCCCAGACGCTTGGCAACCTCGACCGCCTCCACCGCCTGAAAGATGGCATCATCCAGCGAGGTGCTTGCAGGCTCCCATTCCACGATGCCTCCCGAGAGCGTGAGCGAGACCGGGGCATCGTCCAGCATGATCGGCTCGGCGAATCCACGGAGCAGCCCCTCGGCGCGACGCTGGGCCGCCCCATTGCGATCGTCGAGGATCGCCACGAACTGGTCGCCCTCGAACCGGGCCAGCAGGGGAACCGCGCCCAGGCGCTCCCGGATGCGTTGGGCCGCCAGACGCAGCAGCCGATCCGAGGCCAGCTGGCCAAGCGTGTCGTTGTGCAACTTGAAGTGATCGCAGTCGAGCATGATCAGCGTGCAGACCCGGCCGCTCCACGCCGGGTCATCCTTCATGGCGGCCGCCACGTCCTGAAGCCGCTGACGGTTGGCCAGTCCCGTCAGGACATCGCTGGTCGCCTGGCGTTCGCGCGACATGTCCGCCACGTGACGCTCGATGGCGATCGAGGCAAGGCTGGAGAAGTGATCCGCCATCGCCAGTTCCTCGGCCAGCGGTTCCCGGGCCACGCCGTGGTACATGCCGAACACGCCGAGCAGTTCGCCTCGGGCGTCCAGCAGCGGCGTGCTCCAGGCCGAGACGATGCCGTGCCCGGACGCGAACGATCGAAGGGCATCCCACAGGGGATCGATCCGCACATCCACGCTCACCACGCGCTCGCGGCGGAACGCGGCCGTGCCGCAACTTCCCATGCCGGGGCCCGGCTTCATGCCATCCACGGCATCGCCGAATGATGCCGGCAGTCGACCGATGCCGCCCTTGCGCAACGCATCCTGCTCCGGGTCGTAGATCAGGATCGAGGCGAGCATGCCTGGAATCACCGCCTCGCTGAACTGCGCGATCGCGGTCAGGGTCTGCACCAGTGGTGCGCCGCCGGCGACCAGTTCGAGCACGTGCTGCTGGCCCTCCAGGAGCAGGGCGGGATCCAGGCCGCTCCACTCTCCAAGACGCCTCGGACGAATGTTGGTTGCTGGACGCTCCACGGGGGCTGCACGCGTCATGCGGGGTCTCCTTGACAACGGCTCTGCGCTTGAAAGCAGGTCATCCACGCCGCTTCAGCGACCCGCCCGCACAGCCAAGGGCGAACCACAGGTCAGAACATGCGATTCGAGCGGACCCCATGCGAACGAAATTCCTGACAATTCAGGCATGCCTGAAAGTTGCGACCAGCGGCCATATGTCTGCAAGAAGCCTTGAAAGGGACTCAGGCCAGCATCCGACGCATCCGCAGCCCCACCCGCATCAGGTGACCGCCGTGAAAGAGCAGCTGCACGCCGAAGAAGATGGTGAAGACCAGCACCGCGATGCCCGGGGCCATCAGGATGCATGCGCCAGCGGCCAGCGTGAGCAGCGCATTGATCAGCAGCAGTCCCCAGTGTTCTCGGCCTGCCAGGCCGAAGGCGGCCGCCAGTTGAAAGAGTCCCGCCACAAGCGTGAAGGCCCCGGCGAAAGCCATGAGGCTCTCAAGGCCCTCGGCCGGTGAAAGCCACAGGAACGCGCCCGCAAACATGGCCAGCGGCGGGCCCACGAACGCCAGCACGCTGCCACGACCGTCGGCCAGCGCCCGCAAGGCCGCAAAGAAACCCATCACGCCGGCCAGCACCAGAAAACCACCGATCACGGCCGTGGAGACCAGGGCCCCGGCGAACGGAAAGATGCACAGGAAGAGCCCGCCGAGCAGGATGAGGGCTCCGTTGACCGTGACGAGTCCCCAGTGGGCATGACGAGCTTGGGCAGCTTGAATGGGCATGGCAGGAACCTAGCACAGCCCTCTGGCACGTGCTCAAGTCCATGAACTGGCCGCCATGTGGCGACCGTGTGGACAGGTCACCAGGGCGAACTGAAAGGCGGCAGCCGTCACGCCCGCCCGCGCACGCCGCCGAGTTGCCTGCGCAGTCCCCGAGTCTCGATCAGCATGGTCACGGCTTGGGCGCGGCGGTGGGCCAGTTCTTCTCGCGTGGTCGGGCGGAATCCAGCGGCTCCGCCGGCTCTCCGAGGAAGTGCGAGAGCAGGGATGCGGCGGCCATGTCGGTGGCATCGCCGGCCACGGGGGCGCCCTCGTTGGTGGCCACCAGCACGCCCAGATCGCGTTCGGGTAGCAGCCAGATGCAGGCAAAGGTGAGCAGGTTGCCGCCCGTGTGGTGCAACGCCCGACCCCTGGCCCAGGGCCGCAATGGTCGGAACCAGCCGCACGCGTACCCCATCTGGTCGTCGCGCACGTTCCCGGCCAGGGTGTGCAGGATGGCCATCGTCTCCGGGCTGAGCAAGGGCGGCGTGGGCTGGTGGCCCAGATGCAGGTTGGCGAACTTGGCCCAGTCCTCAAGGCTCATCGAGATGCGGGCACTCGAGTTCAGGCACGCCGGATTGTCTCCCCACGTGGGTGTGCCGCTGAGGTGCGGCCACGGTGCGGAGACGTCGTCCTTGGATCCCGCGGGACCGAACACGGCCGTCGTGATGCCCAGAGGCGCGAAGACCCTGGCGCGGACCAGATCCTCGTACGGTTGTCCGCCCGCCACTTCGGCCATCTTGCCCAGCACCGCATATCCCACGTTGCTGTACTGGTACTCGCCTGGCTTCTTGGCGGGCTCCATGGCCAGCATGGCCTCCACGTAGGCGTTGCGTTGCTCCACGTCGCTGCCCTTGGCGAACTGTGCCGCCTGCCACACGGCCGCCGGTCCGCGTGGCAGCAGGCCCCCTCGGTGATGCAGCAGCTGGTCCACGGTCACGCCCATCAGCACCGGATGGATCTCGGGCACCTCGGTCCCGAGCACCTCCAGGATGGTGCTGTCCCAACGAAGCTTGCCCTCCTCGACCAGTTCTCCGATCAGCGTGGCCGTGATGGCCTTGGAGCAGGTGCCCAGATGGAAGGGGTCACCTCGCTCGGCTGGGGTGGGATCACCCTTCTTGCGAACACCCACCGTGGCCTGGCCAACCACCTTGCCGCCCTGAACCACGATGGCGGACAGGGCGGGAACCTTGGTTCGATCCAACACCTGCGTGAGGATTTCGGAGACCACGGCGTCGCCGGCCGAGGCGGGCAGCGTGGCAGGAGGCGATGCGACGGCGGATCCAGCCCTAGGGCTCGCCTCAGCGCTGGTCGGAGACGTCGCGGGGTTCGATCGCACACCGTCCGCCACGGGCACGGCGGTCGCCGACTGCGGAGCGTCCTGAGCGGGTACCGGCAAACCGGCCTTGGGCGTGGACTCCGTCTGGGTGACCAGCGCAAGCGTGGCGACCCCGGCCAGAGCGACGGCGATCATGGACATGAGCGTGATCTTTCGGGACATGCTTGGCGATGGCGACGGCAATCCCTGTGCGACGGGCCTTGAGGCCATGGATTCCGGCCGGTGACATCGTACGGCCGGGGTAGATTTTCGGCATGCTTCTTGTCATGCACGTGGTGGCGGGACTCCTGGCGGCGCGCGTTCATTCCGACGCCTTGCCCGGAAGGGCGATCGACCCAAGGCCGGGTGTCACGGGCACCGTCCGGCTTCACGAGCAGGTGCATTCGTCGCTTTCCGCCGTGCCGCCGCGCAACGTGGTGGTGTGGTTGCCACCCGGCTATTCGGATCCGGCCAACGCGGAACGCCGCTATCCGGTGCTCTACATGCATGATGGCCAGAACGTTCTTGACCCGTCCACGGCCTTTCTGGGTCGTGAATGGCGCGTGGACGAGGTCGCCGAACGTTTGGTGCGCGAGGGCCGCATCCCGCCGCTGATCATCGTGGGGATCTGGAACACGCCCGGGCGTGTGGCCGAGTACACGCCGGACCAGGACATGGAGACGAATCGCGCCGACGGCAAGCCACAGGGGCGGGGCGGCCGGGGGCTTGCGTACCTGTCATGGATCGTGACCGATCTCAAGCCCATGATCGACGCGCAGTACCGGACCCGCTCAGGGCCTTCGGACACCGCGATGATGGGAAGCAGCCTGGGCGGGATCATCTCGCTGGCTGCCGCCGAGCACCATGCCACCACGTTCGGCCGCGTGGCCGCGGTCAGTCCCAGCCTGTGGTGGAACCAGGGCAGCGTGATCGACCGTTGGACGGCCCGCGCGCCCGCGATCGAGCGGCTCTGGATCTGCATGGGAGACCGTGAACGCAGGGGCCTCAGCGAGCAGCTGCGCCGGTTCGAGGCGGCGATCCGTCCGGCCTACGGTCAGCGCCTGCACGCCGAGGTGGTGCCCGGAGGCACGCACGACGAACCCAGCTGGTCCGCGCGGCTGGACCGAATGCTCATGTTCCTGATGGTGGATCCGCTGGACCGGGCGATGAAGGCTGCGCAGCCGGCTCCTCCGGCACCAGGGGCGTCGCCTTCAAGTCCAGAAGGGCCGTGACCGTCGGCACGATCGCCTGTGCCCAGCGGCGGTAACCCTCGGGAGAGAGGTGCAGAAAGTCCGGCATCAGGCCAGGATCGATCGAGCCGTCAGGTTGCACGAAGCGATCGCCGCAGGCGAGCCAGGTCACCTGCTCCGGCCACGCGGTCGCGGCCAGCGCCTGGTTCACCTGCAGCACCAGTCCGCGCACCGGGTTCATGGCCTGGCCGCGGGGCGGAATGTCGACCAGCACGATGCAGGCCCGCGGGCATTGATCCTGCAGCAGCCGCACGATGGACCGGATGCCCTGGACGATCTGGGCGCCGCTGTCGCGGCCGGACGACGCGTTGTTGGTGCCGATCATCAGCACGATCACGCGCGGCTGCAGGCGAGAGAGCGGCGCCTGCTCCAGTCTCCAGAGCACGTGCTCGGTGCGATCGCCGCCCACGCCCAGATTCATGGCCCCAAGCGGCACGAGCCGCTCATTCCAGGTGGCCAGGCCCTCGTTCTCCCATCCCTGCGTGATGCTGTCACCCACGAACACCACGGGCACGGGATCGGCGGCCTGTTGCACGCGCGCCAACACCTCCGCCTGGCGCGGCATGGCCCAGTCCTCCTTGCGGGGCACAGCACGCACGGTGGCAGGCTGGGGGGGATCCGTCCGGTCCTGTGGTTGGCCCGCCCAGGCCAGGCAGCAGGCGGCAAGCAGCAGGGGCACGGCCTGGCGACGCCTCACCGCGTCACCACCAGACAGGCGTTCAGGTGATCGCTCATGTGGTTGCCTCGGGCAAAGGTGCTCGTCTCGAACCGCGCCTTCAGGCCCTGATTCACGAACATCTGGGCCACCTGCTCGGCCACGGGATGACGGTCGGGTGTCTCCCATCGGGTGGTCGTGGGGTAGAGCCGAAGTTCCTCAAGCGTGACGCGCATGAGCTCGCCGGCCGCCAGCAGGTGCCACGCTGGCGTGAAGGGCGAGCCCGGAAGAATGCCGCCCTGTTCCGGGTCGCTGTAGGTGAACAGCAGGTGGGCCGAGAGCGTGCGATGAAAGTGTCGATCGGGAAAGGGCAGGTGAGGCAGGCTGGCCGCCACGTAGCGGCCCAGGGCCAAGCCCCGCGTGAAGTCCCTGCCGAAGGTGTCCAGCGCCCGAAGCTTGCTTCGCTCGTAGGCGTCCAGATCCAGATCGGCCAGGCAATCCCTCTTGAGTCGCATGCGATCGATGGTGTGCCGAACGTCGCGTCGTCCGCGGTCCAGCAGCTCCGTGAGGGGCTGGTCGTAGAGCGGATCCACGCCGATCACGTCCACGCCCCGGGCCGCGGCCTCGGCCACGAACGATCCCGGTCCCGCGGGGCAATCGAGCACCCGCAGCCCGATCAGGTCCTGGATGCCGATGCCGAACATGGCCTGGTAGTCGGCGGGCTCCCGACCGAAGAACTGCATGGCATCCACGGTGAAGAGGGGGGCGGGGGTGACCATGGCGTGGACCGGGCGAAGCAAGCGTAACCCACGCGACGGGTCGCAAAAGTGAAACCGGCGGCCGCCATGGTGGCGACCGCCGGGGGATTCACGATCTCGGTCGACTCACGGGCAGTCGCCGTACCCGATCAGCACCAGGCCGATGTCGGCCGCATCCACCGTGCCATTCTCGTCCAGATCGGCGGGGCAGCCATCGCACGAGCCGAAGGAGAGCAGGATCGCGCCGATGTCGGCCGCATCCACCGTGCCATTGCCGTCGAGGTCCGCCGGGCAGTTGTTCTGCGGCAGCAGTCCGGAGATGGCGATGTCATCGATGTTCCAGCCTTCGTACGTCACCGAGGAATCCGTGGGGCCCAACGACCACCGCAGGAACACGGTGGGCTGGTTGTCGGCCACGGCGGAGATGTCGTAGTTGACCACGGTCCAGGCCGACTCGTTCAGCGTGGAACCGTTCTGCCAGACGGTGGTCCAGTTCACGCCGTCGTTGCTCACGCTGAACTTGGCCTTGTCCCACTGGCTGCTCTCCACGCCAAGCCACCGGGCGAAGCTCACGCGGGTGTTGGTCACGCCCGAGCAGTCGAACGCCGTGGAGGTCAGGTGGTACTCGGGCATGCCGTTGGGGTAGTTGCCCGTGAGGTTGTAACCGTAGACATTGCTGCCGGTGTAGCCGGAACTGGGGTCGGCACCCCCGCCCGGCACGCCGAAGCCCCACTCGCCCTCTGTGGACCAGCCGGGATTCACGTCAAGAGGCTCGTAGTGCACCACCTCAGGGGTGGGGCAGGAACCGCCCACGGGCACCAGCCGCAGCGACCAGCTGTTCAGCGTGCCGGTGTCGCCTCCCGCCTGGTCGGCCACCCGCAGCGTCCACACGCCCTGGGCAGGACCAAACTCGAAGTCGCCCAGCGTGCCCGGGCCATCGGCATCCGGGCCGGCTTCCTGGTCATAGGTCACGACCAGGTTCTCGGCGCTGCCGCCGCTGCGATTGTGCAGGGTCACCACGGTGCCGCTGGGGCTGGTCAATTCCAGCAACAGGTCACCACGGTAGGTGTGACTGATGTCCACCTGCACGTCGATGTCGCCGATGCAGAAGTCCTCGGCCACGTTCACCGCACTCAGGAAACTGCTGTTGTCGGAGATGGCGCGGGGCGTGTCATCGGCCACGTACACCAGGCGTCCGACCTCGAGCGACACGTTGCGCGTGCCGGATCCCGGGCCGCCGCTGGTGTTGGAAATGCTCACCGATCCGCTGTAGACGCCGGCCGCCAGCGCCGCTGCATCGCTGGAGATGCCGATCACCACGGTGCGGCTGTCGCCGGTGCCGTTCAGCGTGAAGTTGAGCGGGCTGGTGGAGCCATCCACGCTGATCCACGAGACGCTGGCCGCCACCTGGACATCGACCGGCGAGGGCCGGGTGCTGGTGATGGTGTAGGTGGTGGAGCCCGGGAAGGGTCCGCCCACGGCGCCGCTCGCCACCAGGCCGGTGGCCGGCGTCAACTCGATGCCGGTCTGACCGATCTCGATGGAGTGGGTGATGGTCCGGACCGAACCGTTGCTGACATCGCGGAACTCGATGTCACGGGTGTAGATGCCCGCCGGGGCGCTGGCCAGGCTTGGGCCGGCCGAGATCGTCACGTTGGCGGAGCCGCCCGAAGCCACGCTGCCCGAGGCACTGGAGCCGCCGTTGACGAGCAGGTCGCCGGAGCCGGCGCCGAGGCTCACCTCGTACGAGATGGCGCTGGCGGTGCTGTTGCTCAGGGCGTAGGTGTAGGGCAGGCCGCTGAACGGTCCACCCACCAGGCCCACGTGGGTCACGTTGTTGCTGGGCGTGATGGTCATGCCCCGCGTGGAGAGGGTGTCCACGAAGAGCGTGCCGGTGTCGTCGGGGTCCAGCCAGGTCTTCAGCTGGGTGGATGGGGTGCCACCGCCCAGCCACGACACGGCGAACTTGCCGTAGAAGTCGTTGGTGATGCTGGTGCAGCTTGCCGAGCCGCCGTGCAACTGACCGGTCACCCGCTTGTCCTGGTTGAAGATGGGCGATCCGCTGGAGCCGGGCTCGGTGGTTCCCACTTCCCAGTTGGCGACACGCACGTGCGTGCCAGTGGGCGTGGGGGTGGAGCTGCTGTAGTTGGTTGTGGTGGCCGGATCAAAGTCGAAGCTGATGCGCTTTTCGTCCGTGTTCGGATGATGGATCCCGCAGCTGCTCGTGGCATCCACGTTGCGAGCGTCCCATCCCAGGAACGACACGAACCACGTCGGGTTTGGACTGGAGTTCAGCCGCACTAGCGTGAAGTCCGAGGCGCTGCTGCTGGCCAGGAAGGTGCTGCCGGTGTTGAACTGGTTCAACTGCCCGTCTCCGGCTCCACCGCTGGCCGGGCTGTTGGGCGGACGGCACCACGAATTCTCGTAGTTCCAGAATGCCACCAGCGAGGGGGCGTTGCTGCCGCTCACGCCGCAGTGGTTGGCGGTCATGAAGTAGGGGGTGAGGTCCTGGCGGACGTTGTTCACCATGAAACCGGTGCAGAAGGTGCTGCCGCCGGTGCTGATCACCGCCACGCCGGAGATCTGGTCGCGCCAGTCATCGCCGTCGGCACACACCACGTCCACATTGCAGGAGCCGGAGAGGGCCGCCAAGGCCGTCTGCTTGAAGCCGCGATAGCCCGCGTTGATGGATCCAAGGGTGAGCTGAACCTGGTTGGCCTGGTTCGCGTCCACGGAGAGCTCGATCACCACCTCATTGCCGGGAACCGGCGGTGTCCAGAGCTGCATGTGGGCTTGGTTGTCCGCCGCCGTGAACGGGCGGATCACGAAGTCTACGCCCGGGGTGTAGATGAACAGGGCCGCCGAGTCAGGCAACTTGAAGGTGGTGAATCCCAGATTCATCGACACGGCATTGGGGCAGGCGGCCCGAAGGCGCCAGACCTGCTTGCCGTTGGGCAGCAGTTCCCACAGGCCGCCATTGTCGGGGGTGATCTCGGCGGCGTGAGGAATGGCGTAGCGGGGAGCCGCCTCGCCGCGCACCAGTTGGGCGTCCTCCTCCTCGATCGTCTTCATGTCCAACTCGGGCAGCGTCTGCACGGGCACCTCATCCAGAGGTCGCAGGCCATCGGCCGCACCGAGCGGCTTGTCCGGCAGCGGATTCTCCGGTGCCACCTGCGCCGAGGCGGACATGCACAGGGTCACAGCGGTGGCGAAGGCAGCCAGACGCGAAGCGAACTGGAACGAGGCGACGAATCGGGGCATGGAAGACTCCACACGAGGCAATGGAAACGCGGAGCCTGAAGGCAGGCTCCGCCGAACGCGTTTGCGGCCGCCCTTGCGGGGACATCCTTGGCCGGCGTGCCAACATAACCCGATCTGAACGGGCTCCCGAATTGGACCTGCCAAATTTGCAGATTTCCCGATCCGAAGTCCCGCGTGTTTCACGTGCTGCGAAATTCGTGAAAGCATTACAGGGGCGGCCATTTCTGGCCGCCCCTGAGGGCGTTCTGTCCTCAGTATCGGAGTTCCCTGAACTCAGCGGCGTCGACGGCCGACCAGGCCAGCAGCGCCCAGAAGGGCGATGGCACCGGGGGCCGGAACCGCGAAGTACAGGTTGTCCACCGTCGAGAACACGTCACCCGAGCCAACACCGGTCGCGGTGATGCTCAGGCTGGTGATCGAGGCCGTGGTGGAGTAGAACCCGATGAAATCCGTCTGGCTGTTGGAGAAGCCGAGATACGACGTGCCATCAGCCAGAGTCACCTGAACCACGCTGGGCACAACGTTGAAGTTGATGTCGGTGCCGAAGAAGTTTCCGGCAACGCCCTGCAGGCCCGGGCTGAAGTTGAACACCATCGTGGTGGACGGGAAGTTCGTGGACAAGAGGCCGGTGTCGGCGAAGAGACCGCCAGAGGCCGAGGCCGTCCACGAAACGCCGGCAACCGACCCACTGGTTCCAGTGGGGACGAAGCCATCAAAGCTGGAGAAAGTCTCGGTGGCAACGACCTGTCCGCCACCGGTGACCTGCCAATCCCACAGGGACTGGTTGTTGGTGACGGTGACAGATGCCAACGCAGACCCCGTGAGCGCCGCCGCAGCGGACGCACAGACGAGACGAGTTGTCATGGGAGGAACTCCGAACGCAGAAGGGAAGTGAGAAGGGACAGGAACGCGAACTGCGTCTGGGTCGGCGCTTCAGTCTTCAGGAGTTCGTTTTGGAACTTCTCCTGCAGGCCTGATGGGAACGCCTTTTGAGACCTCGTGATCATACCGCGAGTTTCGACGCTGGCAAGGGAATATCAGGAAAGAAATCAAAGCCGTGAAGGTTTGGAATGCCTGTTGTTTGTAACGTTAATCAGTAAAGTCCTGTAATAATCATCTTTTTGGCCTTTAAACACATTTCTCTGGCCCTGAAGAAAACAAGCCTTCGAACGACGCGCCTGTTCGGTGTTCGTGAAGCCAAAGACCTGATCCTGTGAGCAACCTCAGGCAGATCCGCTCGGGGCGGGTTGCACTTCGCCGAGGGCAAGGGACACGGCCCGCTGGAACACCGCCTCCTGGGGCCGGATGCCGGTCCATCGCTCGAAGATCTGCATGGCCAGTTGCACCAGCATTTCCACGCCGTCCACAACGGGGCAGCCTCGCTGGCGTGCCGCATGCAGGAAGGGCGTGATGCGGGGGTTGGTGATGACATCCACGGCCAGGCAGCCGGGTGGCACGGTGGCCCAATCGACCGGCACATGCTCCAGTTCCGGTGCACAACCCAGGTGCGTGGCGTTCATCAGCATGGTGGTGCCCGCGGGAACGCGCACCGGTGACTGCCATGCCTGCCACTCGCACGGCACGCCGCTGGCCTTGCGCACGCGTTCGGCCACCTCGTGGCCCTGTTCCTGTCGGCGGGTCACCAGGGTGAGGTGGGCGGCGCCAGCCCATGCGATCTCGACCGCCATGGCACGGCCGGCGCCACCGGCGCCCAGCATGACCACGCGCTGGCCCCTGAGTGCCGCCACCTTGGCGATCGCCTTGACCACGCCCTTGCCATCGTTGTTGTGCCCGATCAGGCGACCGTTCTCGATGGTCATGTAGTTGGCAGCGCCGATGGCGAGCACGTCCTGGTCCACGGCATCGAGCAGGGGAATGACGGCCACCTTCCAGGGCACCGTGATGCACATGCCGCTGTAGCCGAGCGGGCGCAGCGCCTTCACGGCCAGGGCCAGATCGGCCTCGGTCGCGATGTCGTTCTTCCAGAACTGCCAGTTCAGGCCGTGGTGCGCGTAGACCGCATCGAACATGCGGTCGATGGGATTCTCGGCCACGGGGTGGCCGAGCATGCCGGTCATGCGCTTCTGGGGAGCGATGCTGGGCTCATGCGTTCCGGCCTCGTGGGGCTTCGTCGGCTCGGTGCCGGTCATGGTGGGATGCGAGCGTTCGACTCGGGGCGCATCGTGGCGTCGCGTGACGCAAAGCGGGTGAAGGGACTCGAACCCTCGACATTCAGCTTGGGAAGCACGATCCCACGCCCGAATCGGCTCAAAAACCGCATTGCAGCGTTCTCAACGCGGGTGCACAGGAGGCGGGGCGTGCCATTCGTGCCCGTTGTTTCTCCGTACTTCCGTGCAGTTCCGTACATGGCGTGAGGGGTTGCTGCGTCAGATTGCGTTTATAGGGGAGTAGCACCCGAGCGTTCGGGGGCAAGCACGAGTAAGTGAGAGGAACAAGTCATGAGTAAGCTTTTTGCGCCTGTCGTCGCAGCCGTCGCGGTCGCGTCCAATGCTTCCGCCGCCGTAGTCGTCTTTGACGACTTCTCCTTGGATATGAACTCGGACCCGTCGGCAATCGTTACTCAGGCCCCTGCGGTTTGGGGAGACCCGCTCGGATCGAGCTTGGATCGCGTCATGCAGGGTGGCAACACCGGTAATATCTCTGGCGGCGTCTGGGCGCCGGGATTTTTCGATTTGCTTTCTTACCAGAGTGATGCACCAGGATCGGGTGTGGATCGGACCAGTTACACTGGCCTCTACTTTGACTTTGTCGATGCGGGCTCTCTCTTTGTTTCCGTTGGCGGTAGTGTCCTAGCTACAGTGAACGGCATGGCCAACGAGCGTGTTTTCCTTGACTTCGCTTCGCTTTCTGGTGTGGATGCCAATGACCCTGACATTGTCCTGATCAACAATGGTTTCGGGACCTCGCTTAGCGGATTCGGCTTTCAGGTCGTTCCGGCGCCCGGTGCCGCGGGCGTTTTGGGTCTGGCGGGCGTGATGGCGATGCGTCGGCGTCGCTGATCGGGCAGCACACGAGGTTTTCGCTACAAACACAAAGAGCCGTCCCGATCGGGACGGCTCTTTTCATTCCAAAGCGGG
>JBJOGW010000089.1:0-16487 GCA_046048055.1 Planctomycetota bacterium | reverse complement strand
CGTCGAACCGCCTTGGGTGCCCGCCGAAGCCGGGATCGAAGCGATCGCTCCTGCAGCAGGTTCGCCTCGGGCATGCCCAGCACCTGGTCCACCAGCCGCGGCACCACCCGGTGCAGCACGGCGTCCACATGGTCGCTCAGACGCAGACCCTCGAGCGCCATCACCGGGTCCTTCCATCCCTCGTGCCGGGCGATGGCCGCCAGCATGCCGTCCAGGTCATCGTGGGCCTGCACCAGCACCCGGGCGGACGTTCGCTGACCGTTCCACACGCGATAGGCGTGCTCCATCTGCAGGCGGAGCGCCGTCTTGCCCGCCCCGCGCTCGCCAAAGACCACAGCCGGAGCCGGATGGCCCGGGTCTCCAAGGATCTTCACGAAGTCCGGATGCTTCCACGCGTCGTGCGAGCGGGCCAGCACCGCGTCCTGCACGGCGTCCTCCGCCGCGAAGGGATTCATCACCAGCCCATGTCGTTCCAGGAAGGTGGCCGCGTCCATCGGTTCAGTGGTCCACCCGGTGCCCAAGGATCGGACTGAGCGTCTCCACCATGCGGCGGGTCAGGTCGGCGCTGCCGCTCTCCAGGTTCAGCCGAAGCAGGGGCTCGGTGTTGCTCATGCGCACGTTGCACCACCAGTCGCCGGCGTCCAGGCTGAGTCCGTCGAGCTCGTGGCACCGGGCCCTGGGATAGGCCTTTCGGAGCGCCTTCAGGGCGCCGGCCTTGTCCTCGATCTGGAAGTTGATCTCGCCGCTCTGGTGGTAGCGCTGGAACGGCGCGATCACCTGCGAGAGCGGCTTGCCTGCCGCGGCAAGCGTGTTCAGCGTGGCCACGAACGCCCGCGCGCCGCTGTCGGTGTCGAACATGTCTTGAAAGTAGAAGTGACCGCTCAACTCGCCGCCGATGGGTGCCGCCGTCTCGGCGAGCCTGGCCTTCATGAACACGTGCCCCACGCGACTCTCCACCGGCACGCCGCCCGCAGCCCGGATGGCCTCGGGCACGGCGCGGCTCGACCGAAGGTCGTAGACCACGCTGGCGCCCGGCTGCTGCCTGAGCACGGACCCCACCATCGCCGCCAGCAGCAGGTCGCAGCCCACGCTCTGTCCCAGCTCGTCCACCACCATGCAGCGGTCGGCGTCGCCGTCGAAGCACACGCCCAGGTCCGCCTTGTGTCGGCGCACGCCCTCCTTGGTCTGGGCCAGGTTGGCCTCGACCAGCGGATTGGGCTCGTGCACGAAGGTTCCGGTGCTGTTGTCGAAGTTGATGCGCTCGATGCTCACGCCCTTGAGCCCGTCGAACACCCTGGGAACCATGGTGCCCGCCATGCCGTTGCTGGCGTCGATGACCACCTTCAGTTTGACGCGGCCATCCACCAGGCGCGGATCCAGCCGGCGCAGCAGGTGCTCGCGATAGGGCGCCCACAGGTCGCGCGACTCGCGGCGGCCGCCCCGCGGCTCCAGCTTCTCGCGCTCCACCAGCGCCGCCAGTCGCTGGATCTCGGCGAGACCGGTGTCCTGCCCCACGGGCCTGGCCTTCAGGCGGCTGATCTTGAACCCGTTGTACTCGGCGGGATTGTGGCTGGCCGTCACCTGCACGCCGCCGGCGCAGCCCAGGTGATTGATGGCGAAGTACACCATCGGCGTGTCCACCAGGCCGATGTCGATCACGCCGGCGCCGAAATCCTGCATCCCCTGCATGAGCGCGTCGGCGAGCGAGGGACTGCTCCGTCGCATGTCGCGTCCCACCACCAGATGCCGCGCCATCGGGTCATCCAGTCCGGCCTCGGCGGCCTGCGCGAGCAGGTGCTCGGCGGTGGCGTAGCCAATCTGCCAGGCCAGCTTCTCGTTGAGCGGCTTGGGATAGACGGCGCGGACGTCGTAGGCCTTGAAGACTTTGCCGAGCATGGGCGATTCCGGATCCGGGGCGAGGTGGGCGATCCTAACCGGGTCGGCCGGGCCATTGCCCATGGTGCCCGGTTCGGGTAGGCTGGCCAATTCGCGCCGCCTGACCCGACTGGGATCAGGCGGCGCGACGTCCTCCACGGCCCGTGGGCGGAGGGCGGCATGCCGGCCCCGTCGCGTGACGGTGCCCCAACCGTACCAAGCGCCCTCATGCGGACCGATCCACGGTCGTGCTCCGCCGGTGTCGCTGCTGAGACAGAGACGAAAGGACCCTCGAATGAGCTCGCTCGCCAAGGAACTCGTGGAATCGGGCATCCACTTCGGTCAGCGCCGAAGCAACTGGAACCCGCGCATGGCCCCCTACATCCACTCCACCCGCAACCAGGTGCACGTGATCGACGTGCGCGAGACCATCAAGGGCCTGCTGCTGGCCAAGCGGTTCATCCAGAAGATCGTCTCCGAGGGCAAGGACGTGTGCTTTGTGGGCACCAAGCGCCAGGCCCGGGGCACCGTGGAGACCCGGTGTGCCGAGGTGCACATGCCCTACGTGACCGAGCGATGGCTCGGAGGCACGCTGACCAACTTCCGCACCATCCGCGAGCGGCTGCGCCGGCTTGAGGAATTGGAGTCGCTTCAACAGAGCGGCGAGATCCGCAACTACTCCAAGAAGATGGAGAGCCAGCTCACCCGCGAGCAGAAGAAGATCTTCCGCAACCTCAACGGCATCCGGGGCATGACCAAGCTTCCCGGCGCCCTGGTGGCCATCGACGTGGGCCGCGAGGTCAATGCGCTGAACGAGGCCAGGAACCTGGGCATTCCCACCATCTGCCTGATCGACACCGACGGCAACCCCGAGCTGGCCGACATCCCGATCCCGGGCAACGATGACAGCATGCGGGCGATCGACATCATCGTCCGCGAGCTCTGCGTCGCCGTCACCGAGGGCAAGTCCATGCGGGCCGAGGCCGCCGCCACCAGCGGCGACCGTTCCGAGGGCCAGGTCTACGGTGACGCGGCGCCCGAGACGGCGCCCGCCGCCCGGCGCCGCAGCAGCCGCAGCCAGTTCCGCGCCCGGGGCCGTGCCGACGAGGCCGTTGATGCTGCGGCCCCGCGGGCCGAGGCCGCCGCCCCCATCGTGGAAGGCGCCTGACCCAATCCGTTCCATCCCCGCGGTCGTGACCACTCGCGCGACGCGGCCCCCTGCAAGGAGACCATCTCATGACCACCGTGCAAGTGAACCCCAAGGACGCCATGGCCCTCCGTCAGCGCACCGGCCTGGGCATCATGGACTGCAAGGACGCGCTCGCCCAGAACGGCGGCGACATGGCCAAGGCCGAGGCGTGGCTGCGCGAGAAGCTCAAGGGCAAGATGGACACCCGCACCGATCGGCCGGCCGGTCAAGGCTGCGTGGCCGTGTGCCTGGAGCCGGGCCGGGCCAGCATCGTGGAGGTGCGGGCCGAGACCGACTTCACCGCCAAGAACGACGAGTTCCGCGCGATGGCCGCCAAGGTGGCCACGCTGGCGTGCGAGCAGTCCGGCGAGGTCAAGGCCAGCGCCGCCATGACCGCGGCCATCGACGAGATCCGCATCAAGACGGGCGAGAACGTGAGCTTCGGACGCGGCACCTGCCTGCAGGGCGGCAACTTCGCCCAGTACGTGCACCATGACGGCCGCCTGGGCGTGCTGCTGCAGTTCGAGGGCGACCTCGCGCCCGAGGTGGCCACCGGCATCTGCCAGCACGTGGCCGCCGTGGTTCCCACGCCCCTGGCGGTGGACGAGAGCGGTGTGGCCGCCGACGTGCTCGCCCAGAAGAAGGCCGAGGCCGAGGCCGAGGCTCGCGCCAGCGGCAAGCCCGAGCAGATCGCGGCCAAGATGGCCGAGGGCAAGGTGCGCAAGTTCCTCGAGGAGGTCACGCTGCTCGGTCAGCCCTACGTGAAGGATGACAAGCGGAGCGTGAAGCAGCTCCTGCCGCAGGGCGTGCGCATCCTGAAGTTCGTGCGCCTGACCGTGGGCGGCTGAAGTTCAAGCCACGGATGGAAGACCCAGGGCCTTCGCGATGTCCGCGAAGGCCCTTTCGCTTTGGGCAACGCTTGCGCCCGTTCGCTCGCCCCGCTGCACGGCACGGTAGTGATCCGCCACGCTCCAGCCATCGGTGCGCCCGTCGTCGCCATGTCGCGGCACCAGATGCAGGTGCACCTGCCGGTGCGCCTCCGCAAATGCCAGCAGGTACACGCGATCGCAGGCCGTGGCCTTGCGGATGGCTGCGCAAGCCCGCTGCACCAGCCTTCCCATGGCGGCGGCCTCCTCGGGCGTGAGCGCATCCAGCGTGGCGGCTGACCGCTCCAGCTCCAGCGTGCACCAACCCGCCACGGGCACCGGTGCGGCGTGGGACTTGAGCAGCCAGCCCTCGCCCAGCCGCAGCGGCCGCGTCACTTGGTCCCCTTGGGGCCGCCGTCGGCGCCGAGGTACTTCTCGCGGATGGCCTCCTCCAGGTCCACGCCGCTGATGTTGGCCAGCGTGGCGAGCCACGCAAGCACATCGGCGAACTCCTCGCGCAGGTTGGCCGGGTCGGGCTTGCCGCGGGCCGCGTTCGCCAGCGCGTGGGCCAGTTCGCCCACTTCCTCGCTGAACCACAGGAACGTGCCTTCGGCCCCCCGTGCGCTGTCGGTGGCGAAGTAGCGATCACGGATGTGCTGCTGGAACTCGGACAGGTGCATGCCTTCGAGTCTAATGGGGCTGTCGCGGCCGACCCCTAGAATCCGGCCATGCCCCCGACGCCGAAGCGCGTGATCGCGACACTCCTGACCCTGATCGCAACTCCCTTGGCGACCGCCCGTCAGCACGTCACCGACGGCGCCTTCGACGACTGGAGCCTGCCGCAGGCGATGGTGAGCGACCCTGTCGGCGACGCAGGCGGCGCGTTCGATGTCCGATCGCTCTGGGCCAGTTCCGAAGGCACCACGCTGCACCTGAGGCTGGAACTTGCCCAACCGCTGAACCTTCAGTCCGGAGCCGGATCCGACGGCACGCTGCGGATCGACGTCGAGGTGAATGGCCGGACGCTCACGCTGGACCTGCGGGCACGCACCGCCTCGGTGAACGGCCAGCCCGTGCCCTGGACCGAGCTCGGCCACTTTCAGCCCACCCACGCCTCCACGCTGTTCGAGGGGCAACTGAACCTGCTCGCGGCAGGCGCCACCTCGGACAGCGGCGTCCGCGTGCGACTGAGCGGCTCCGACAGCCTGACGCAGGACCTGGTGCTTCGACTGGATCGGCCCATGCCCGCGGTCGAACGAGGCAACCTGGATCGCCCTGCCACGTCGCATGTTCGCCTGGCCAACCTCAACACGTTGAACAATGGCATGCTGGATGCGCAGCGCGGGCCCGCCCTGCTGCGACTGCTCGCGGCCGCGCAACCCGACGTGATCTGCCTGCAGGAGGACTACAGCGCCACCTGGCAGCAGATCTCGCAGCGACTCGCGGCGTCCATGCCGTTGCCTGCGGGCCAGAGCTGGTGGGTGCTCAAGAACGGCACCCAGGGGCGCACGCTTGCAGTGCGCGGCACCGTGATCCCGGCGCCGCACCGTGACAACGCCTTCGTGGCCGGCCTGGCGCGGATGGAGTGCGGGGATGTCTTCGTGATCTGCCTGCACGCCAAGTGCTGTGGTCACGCGGGGAGCAGCGAGGACGGACGGCGCATCGAGCAGATGCAGGCCGTGGCGACGCTGGTCGGGGACCTTCGGCAGGGACGACTCGGTTCGGCCCTGGCGCCGCATGCCGGGGCGCCCGTGCTGCTGGCCGGCGACTGGAACCTGGTGGGCAGTCGCGTTCCGCTCGACATCGTGGAGGATCCCGACGGACCTGCCATGCAGGCCGTGCTGCCACGATCCGTGATCGGATCCGATGTCTTCACCTGGCGGGACAGCGACTCGCCGTTCTGGCCCGGCAGGCTGGACCTGATCGCCTGCGATCGCAGTCTGCGGCCCCTGAAGGCCGTGGTGCTGGACACGGCTCGGCTCGATCCAGGCGATCGCGAGTCCGCGGGCGTGCTCGCCGAGGACAGTGCCGCCAGCGATCACCTGATGCTGGTCGCGGACTTTGTCCTGGCCGGCGACTGCCCCCACGACCTCGACGGCAATCTCGCCGTGGACGCCGGCGATCTGGGCGTGCTGCTGATCCGCTTTGGCGAGGGAATGGAGAGCGGGCTGGACCTGGACGGCAGCGGACGCGTGGACGCCGGCGACATCGGCACGCTGCTGACTTCATTCGGCCCCTGCGCCTGAAAAGCCGAACGCCCCGGCCAGCATGGACCGGGGCGAAGCGTCCTCGGCGCGACTCGAACGCGCAACCTCTGCCTTCGGAGGGCAGCGCTCTATCCATTGAGCTACGAGGACGAGCGAAGGTCGCAGTCTAGCACCTTCCCGAACGCCTACGCTCGCCACCATGCGACTCAGCCTTGCCACGCCCGTCGGACGGTTCCGCATCATGGCGCTGGCCGAGGCCTGGTCGTGGGCCGGCCTGCTGGTGGGCATGCTGTTCAAGTACGTGATCTCCGACAATCCGATCGGCGTGCAGATCATGGGTCCGCTGCACGGCGTGCTCTTCGTGCTCTACGTGCTGTTCACGATCGAGGCGATGGTGCACCTCCGCCAGCCGCTCTGGGTGCTGCTGCTTGGACTGGTCGCGGCCGTGCCACCGTTCACCACGTGGTGGTTCGAACGATGGGTGCTGCGTCGCGCGGCCGACTCCCTATCCTGATCGCCCCATGCCCACGGACGGCGATCCAGCCATGCCGGCGTCGTCACCCGTGGTGACCGATCTGGCTCGATCCATGGAGCGGCTTGCCGCTCGCGGCGAACTGATCCGGCAGATCGACGAGCATGGCGAGAGCACCTTCTCGGCGGCCCAACCCGCGTCGCTGCCGGTGGTGCTGGCGATCACGTTCGTGGGCTCCCTCGGCACCGGCCTGCTCTGGACCGGTGTGCCGTTCGTGGCAGAGCATGACTTCGGCTTCTCCAAGGCAGCCAATCTCTGGCTCGCCGCGGCCGAGGGCGTGGCCTACGTGGGGGTCGCGTTCCTGGCCGGACCGTTGCTTCGCGCGCTCGCCCGGGGACGCTCGACGCGGTCTGTCCTGATGCAGGTCCTGATGGCCCAGGCTCTCGTGTGCCCACTGCCCCTGCTTGGTGCCTGGGGGGTGGTGATCGGCGCAATCCTGATCAGTGCCATCAGCGCGCTGCTGTGGCCGATCATGGAGAGTTACCTGTCCTCGGGACGTCATGGGCATCGCCTGCGGTGGAGCGTGGGACTGTTCAACATGACCTGGACCTCCGCCGTGGCAGCCTCGCTGTTCCTGATGGCACCCTTGTTCGCCACCGACTCCACCAGGCTTGCCGTGGTCGCGATCGGTCCATGCTGCCTGGCCGCTGCCTGCCTGCTGCCGTGGCTTCCGTTGCAACCGCCGCCCCACCTGGCCGGAGCCCAGCACGCCCCGGCTCCGCCCGTGTACACGCCGCTGCGCGACGCGACGCGGCTGCTGCTCCCGACTTCGTACCTTCTCATCGGGGCGTTGGGGCCGTTGCTGCCCTACGTGATCACCCGTCTTGAGGTGGCTGCCACCGCCGCCACGCCGCTGGCCGCCACGTGGCTCACGGTGCGCGTCGTCGCCATGCTGGGCATGTGGAGGCTTCCGTTCTGGCATGGGCGATGGTCCACGCTGGTCGTGGGCAGCGTGTTGATGGGATCGGGATTCGTGGCCGCGGTCAACGCCTCGAACGTGCCGATGCTGGTCGCGGCACTGGCCGCCTTCGGCACCGGGCATGCCGTGATCTATTACGCCAGCCTGTACTACGCCATGACCGTCGGCCATGCCGCGGTCGATGCCGGCGGTCACTTCGAGGCGCTGATCGGGAGCGGCTACGTGCTTGGGCCGCTCGCCAGCCTGCTCGGCGTGTGGCTGGGCGGTGGCGAGCCGTGGTTCGCGCTGACGCTGGCCGCCATCGCCTCGCTCATGGCGGTGCGCGCCTGGCTGCGGTGGCGCATCACGACCCGGCCATCCTGATCACTCCGCCGCGCCGGTCCGGGCGTTGCAGGCCTTGAGTGCCGCCAGCGCCGCCTCGCGTGCCTGCGCATGGTCCACGATCGGAGCCGGATAGCCGCTGTCGGCCGTGGCCAGCGGTGCCTCCCACGGCCGGTGCACCAGGTCGGCGGGCACCTTGCCCAGTTCGGGCACCCAGCGCTTCACGTAGGCGCCGTCGGCGTCGAACTTCTCCCCCTGCAGCATGGGATTGAAGATGCGGAAGTACGGCGCCGCGTCGGCGCCGCAGCCGGCGCTCCACTGCCAGCCCAGCGTGTTGCTGCCCAGGTCGGCGTCGACCAGGGTGTCCCAGAACCAGTCCGCGCCATGCAGCCAGTGCTGCCGCAGGTGCTTCACCAGGAAACTGCTCACGCTCATCCGCACGCGGTTGTGCATCCAGCCGATCGCGTAGAGCTGCCGCATGCCGGCGTCGATCAGCGGATAGCCGGTGCGTCCACGCTGCCAGGCCTCGAGCGCCCCGGCGTTCTCCTGCCACGGAAAGTCGCGAAACTCAGGACGCAGCGGGTTCTCGGCGGTCGCCGGGAAGTTGGCCAGCACATGCCAGCCGAACTCGCGCCATCCCAGTTCCGCGCGGAACTTGTCCGCGTTGGCGCGAAGCGCCTTGTCGCCGCCCTGAAGCCGGCTCTCGACCGCGTGCCAGACGCGTCGCGGCGAGACCTCGCCCCACGCCAGGTGCGGGCTGAGCATGCTGGTGCCCATCTGGCCGGGCAGATCCCGGCCCACGGCGTACGCGCCCATGGGGCCTTCCAGGAACGCCTTCGCCCTTTCCGCGGCCCCCACCTCGCCGGGGGTCCAGGTGGCCGCGAGTCCTTGATCCCACGCGATGACCGGCTGAAGGCCGAGCGAAGCCACACCGACCGACGCGGGCCAGGCAGCGGGCGGCATGATGGACTTGGGCGCCGGTCGCGGTGCCTCCGGTGGCTGCTGGGCCATGCAGTTCTTCCAGAACGGCGTGAACACCTTGTACGGCACGCCACTTCCCGTGCGGATCACTCCGGGATCGAACATCAGGTTGCACAGGAATCGATGGAACGAGAGCCCGGCCTGACGGCAGGCGCTCTCCACGCGGGCCTCCTCCTCGATGGCCCACGGCTCGAATCGACGGTTGCACGTCACGGCCGTGGCCCCGGTCTCCCGGGCGATGGCCACGAGTTCGCGGACGGGGTCCGCCGCCCGCACCAGCAGCCGCGAGCCCGCCTTCTCGAGCGAAGCCTGCAGCGAGCCCAGCGACCGGTGCAGCCACCAGCGACTGGCTCCGCCGGGAGCCCATCGCCCGGCCGAGCCAGGGTGCCAGCAGAACACCGGAATCACCGGTTCACGCGCCGCCACGGCAAAGAGCAGCGCGGGGTGGTCATCCATCCGCAGGTCATTTCGATACCACACGATCGTGCCGGCCATGGTCAGTCCCTCACGCGCCCAAGTTCAAAGTTCAGCGCCTGCTCCAGGCGCGGCAGGTCGAAGCGGAACCCAAGATCAAGCAGCCGGCGGGGCTGCACGAAGGCGCCGCGCAGCAGCAGTTCGCGGCCCATCTCGCCGAACATGACGCTCACCGCGGCGGACGGCAGCGGCACGACCGCGGGCCGATGCAGCACGGCGCCCAAGGCTCGGCCGAAGTCCCGGTTGCTCCGGGGGTCCGGCGCCACCGCATTCACCGCGCCGGCCACGCGATCATCCTGCACGCAGAACAGCACCGCCGCCAGCAGGTCATCCAGCGCGATCCAGCTCATCCCCTGTCGCCCCGTTCCCACGGGACCGCCCAGGCCCAGCGCGAAGGGGGTGCGCAACCTGCCCAGCACGCCTCCGGCCGCGGCCAGCACCAGGCCGATGCGCAGGTGGACCACCCGGATGCCCGCGGCCCGGGCGGGCTCGGTCGCCGCCTCCCACGCCTGGCAGGTCTCCGGCAGAAAGCCCGTTCCGGGCGCGCTGTCCTCGTCGAGTTGCTCCGGACCACGCGAGCCGTAGAAGCCGATCGCGCTGGCCGACACCAGCACCCGCGGCTTGTTCGGCAGCGCGGCGAGGGCCTCGCATACCTGTCGCGTGCCTTCGACCCGGCTCTGGCGGATCGCCAGCTTGCGTTGGGCGCTCCAGCGACCCGACGCGATGTTCTCGCCGGCCAGGTGCACCACCGCATCGACGCCATCCAGGAACTCCGGATCGAGCGTGCCGGCCGCGGTGTCCCACGCGACATCGAGCCGCTCGCGATCCGCCCGGCCACGAACGATGCGACGCACCTGATGGCCACCGGTGGACAGGAACGCGCAGAGCTGCCTTCCCACCAGTCCGCTTGCGCCGCTCACCGCCACGCGGAGCGGGGCGCTGCGGTCCAGCTCGCGATGGCGTCGCACGTCGTTCGCGGTGCGTCGATGTCGCCACGCGAACATGCGCTCCAGATCGCGGCGGATCATGCCGCCGCCCACCATCGCGCCGAGCCACCCCATGGGCAGGCGCCACGTCACGTGATCCTCGAGCAGGCTGCGACCATCCGGATGCGGAAGGAACCGGTGCTCGTGCACCCACTCGGCGAACGGCCCCCGCTCCTGCCGATCCACGAATCCATGACCGGGCTCCACACGCTCGTGCCGGGCCAGCCAGTCCACCCGGATGGGTCCCTTGCGAAGTCGAAGCGTGACCGTGGAACCGTCGGCGATGCCCCCTGCAGCGGCCAGCACGCGCGCGTTCTCCCAGGGCGGGATCAGTCGGTCGATCGCCCCTGGCCGGAAGTGCCAGGCCGCAAGGGCCTCGACCGGGACGGGCATGATGCTGCTTCGGACGAAGGTGGGCATGGGTCGCACGCTACCCCAACGGAAGAAGGCCCGCGGGATCCAGCCGCCGGCCCTGCACCAGCAGGTCGCGCACGTGCACGAAAGCCGACCGGTCCGCACGCTTGCGCTCCGCGGTCCGCCTTCGCAACGAACCCATCACCAGTTTCATGCGCGGATTGGCCGCCAGGCGCGTGGCATGCCGCTCCAGGAACGCCCAGTACAGCGGCGTGATCGGACAATCCTTGCCCGGCCTGAACGAGCACGCGCCGCAGTAGTCGCTCATGCCGTCGATGTAGGCACTGCCCGCCACGTAGGGCTTGGTGGTCATCACCCCACCGGTGGCATAGGTGGCCATGGCCAGCACGTTGGGCTCGACCACCCAGTCCCAGGCGTCCATGTAGGCGATCCAGAACCAGTCGGCCAGCTCGCGCGGATTCACGTCCAGCAGCGTGGCGAGATTGCCCAGCACCATCAACCGCGTGATGTGATGGCTCCAGCCCTCCTGCCACACGCTGGCCACCACCTCGTCCAGGCAGCGCAGGCCGCTGGGCTTGCCCCAGAACGCGGGCGGCAGGGACGTGGCGGACCCAAGGGTGGCGGGCTCGGCGCCGCCATCCAGGCCCGCCGGCAACGCCGGTGCCGCCCACGATCGCCCGCTCCATCGAGCAAAGCCACCGTCACCCGGCGCCGTCGCGGCGGGCCATGCATCGCGAAAGCCGTCGGTCTCGAGGTGGACCCAGCGCACGAACTCGCGCCAGCCGATCACCTGGCGGATGAACCCTTCCTTGCTGGCGATCGGCAGATGCATGCCCGCCACGTCCTCGACCATCGTTCCGGCCGGAATCCGCCACACGTTCATCAGCGGGCTCATGCGGCTGTGAAAGAGTCCGCGACTGTCGCGGCTCATGGCATCCTCATAGGGGCCGAAGTGCGGCAGGCACGTCCGCTTGGCCCACGACCACAGTTGCTCGCATTCGGTCAGCCACGCGGGCACGCTGGCCACGTCGAGCTCCCCCGGGTGCTCGGCAAAGTCCTCCTCGATGACCCGGCTCACCTCGGTCCGCAGCTCGTCCATGGCGAACCTCGGCGGCTTGGGCGCGGGCGGCGTGCCCGTCCAGGGCTGACGGTTGTCCACGTCAAAGCTGAAGCGTCCGCCTTCGGGCTCGCCGTGCTCCAGCATGAGCAGGCCGGTTCGCTGCCGCACCCGTCGGTAGAAGGCGTCCATGCTCCACTGGCCGCCGCGTCGGCACCCCGCAAAGTCCGCCTGCTCGGTGAGCCAGCCATCGTGCGGCTGCGGCCGAAGCCGTCCGGCCCGCACCATCGGATCCAGCTCCGTTCGCATCTCGCGCTCGGCCCATGCCGTGGCCGCCAGCGGCCCGAGCTCATCCACAAGGTTCTGCAGCATGTCGGCCATGGAACGTTCGCTGCGCTCGTAACGCACCGCCAGCCCGGCCCGCGCGCACTCCACCGCGAAGGCCCGCTGATTGAGCAGGATCACGGCCAGTCGCATGCGGTGATAGGGCCGGCGGCGCAGCCAGGCGCCGCTCTCCAGCAGCACCACGCCATCCCGACCAGCCGTTGCCCCTCGCATGGCCCCCAGATCGCGGTGCAACTGGTCCGGCGTGACCAGGATCCAGCGGTCCGCCCGGGCGCACGAGTCGAGCTGGCTCCGGAGGAACGCGTCCGTCACCCGCGGCGGTTCGCGGATTCCCGAGCGACGGATTCGAACCGCTCCGCCTCGACCGGCGTGCCACCCCCTCGCAGGGGTAGCATCCAACGTCATGGACCTTGAGGCACTGATCACCCATCGCCTGGAGATGAGCCGCCGTGCGGTGGAGAGCCTGGAAGGACTGCGTCCGGCCCTGGCCGAGGCCGCGGCCCTGCTGGTGCAGACGCTTCAGGAGGACCACGCCGTGCTCACCTGCGGCAACGGTGGATCGGCGGCCGAGGCGCTGCATCTGGCCGAGGAGCTCACGGGCCGATACCGGACCAATCGACCGGCGCTTCGTGCCATGTGCCTGGCGGCCGATCCGACCGCCCTCACGTGCATCGCCAACGACTTCGGGTTCGACCATGTCTTCGCACGTCAGGTCGAGGCGATCGGCCGGGCCGGTGACCTGCTGGTGGTGTTCAGCACCAGCGGCCGAAGCCCCAACATCCTCCGTGCCCTGCACGTGGCCAAGGACCGGGGCGTGGCCACCCTGGGCCTGCTCGGGGGCGAGGGCGGACCCGCCCTGCCGCTGTGCGATCACGCGATCGTGGTGCCAGGCGTGGACGGGGCCGCCGTGCAGGAAGCCCACCAGATCATCATGCACGTGCTCTGCGAGGCGTGCGAGGCCCGCTTTGCGGCCAGAGTGCACGCATGAACGCATCCGCGCCGTCCAATCCCTTGCGTGGATCGCTTCTCGGCTCGGCCCTCTTCCGACTGGTGATTCCCATCTGGCTGCTCCTTGGAGCGGCGATCAAGCTTTCCGAGCGCAGCCCCATGCTGCTGCCCTCGCCGGTGCGCGATGTGCTGCAGCGGCTCGCCGACATCATGGGCATGGGCTCGCAGGCCGACTTCCCCGGGTTTCTTGACGGCGCGCTGCGCATGATCGTGGGCACGGAGTTCGTGCTGGCCTTCGCCATGCTGCTGCTGCCCCGCTTCAGCCGCATGATCGCCCTGCCGCTGCTGGGCATGTTCGTGCTGATCCTGGGCATCGTGGTGGCGCGAGGCGAAGCCAGTTGCGGCTGCTTCGGGAGCAAGGGCCCCTCGCCCACCGTGGTCCTGGTCTGCGACGTGCTGCTTCTGGCCGCGGCGATGGGGCTTCGCCCCCGCGTGCAGCCCGCCACCCCACTCATGGTGGGACTGTGGATGGCCATGTCCGCCACGGGATTCTCGCTGGCGTTCGCGGTTCCGGCCAAATCCGGCTTGAACATGCCGCAGCAGACGGAGACCGAGGCGATCGTGGTGCGGGAGACGCCGCCGCCCGTCCCGAATGGTCCGTCGGTCGACCCCGGCCCCGCCGCGCAGCCCAGCCCGACCGAATCCGCCGCGTGGCCCAAGCCTCCGGCGACGCTCCAGCCCTGGTACCTGCCGCAGTTCGAGCAGTGGGTGGGCAGGCCGCTCCGCGATCAGCCACTGGCGGCGCTCATCACACCGGCCCCGCCTGCCGATCTCGAGAAGGGGCGCTGGATCGTCATGTTCTTCCGCGAGGACTGCGAGCACTGCCATACGGTTCTCGATGCGCATTTCTCCCCCGCCGTGCCCCTGCCCACGCTGCTGGTGAGCGTGCCCGATGCGGACCCGGCCGCGGCGCTTCCCAATCCCTGTGGCCAGTGCCAGGTGCGCTCGCTGCCCAAGGGACCTGACTGGATCGTGGGCACACCGGTGCTGCTGAGCGTGGAGGATGGCGTGGTGAAGGGTTTCCTGGGTGGCACGGATCCCGAGGACCCCGACAAGGTGCAGGCGCTTCTGGAATTCCGCTGAAGCGACCGCGACTCACGCGGGGGGCACGCGTGGCTCCAGGCTGACGAGCCGCGTCCGGATGAGCAGCCACACGCCCGCCAGCTGGATGCGTCGCGGCCGAACCGATCGGTCCCTCATGGCCTCGGTCGCCCGCTCCACGCTGGCATCCGCGGCGTCCGGGCATCGCCGCCGGATCGCCTCGGCCAGCGTCGCGGCCGGAACCTTTCGAAGACGGGCACGTGACCACGGACCTGGATCCGCCAGCACGGCGGCGGCCTCGCGTTCGAGCGCCGCGGCCGCACCTCGCACACGACGCGCCGCGCGGCTGGCACGCTCCGCGGCCCGTGGGGCCAGGGACTCCAGTTCCGGCAGCACCCGCTGACGCAGGCGACCTCGCGGCCGGGAGGCGTCCAGATTGCTCGCATCCTCGCGCCACGGCACCGCCCATGCCTGCAGCCGTGCCAGCAGGTGCTGCCGGGACGTCTCGAGCAAGGGCCGCATGATCCAGCAGCCCGAAGCCAATCGTCGCCGATGGGGCATGCCCCCCGCCGCGGCAGCGCCGCAGCCTCGCAGCAGCCGCATCAGCACGGTCTCGAGCTGGTCCTGGGCATGATGCGCCAGCAGGACAAGGCTGGAGCCTGTGGCCTGCGCCCGTTCGCGCAACACGCGGTATCTCGCCGCGCGGGCCCGGGCCGAGAGACCGGGCCCGCGCTCCACCTGCACGCGTTCACGATCCACGGGCACGCCCAGCCATGCTCCCAGTTCCTGAACGAAGGCCGCATCCGCCGCGGACTCGGCTCGCAGTCCATGGTCCACCGTGACCAGCCGGATCGACCACGGGCCTCGCGCGGCGACCGCCGCAGCGAGCACGGCCAGCGCCGTGGAGTCGCCCCCGCCGCTCGCGGCCACGATCACACTCCCGCCGCGGGGCGCCGCACGCATGCAACGTTCCACCACACGCGCCAGCGGATCGCGTGAGGCATGCCGCAGCACCACATCGACGGGGGGCAGCGAGAGCGTTGCGGGCTTCACGGGCGCACGGCCACGGACGGCGGCGTCGACGGGGAAGCCAGCGATGCGGGCACGACATGGGCCCTGGCATGGACGCGACCGGGCGAGGCCGAACGCACACGCCACTCCGCCAGACCACACCGGGCCACCATCCGTTCCAGCACGCGCAGCCCCTCGGCACAACCGCCCGCGGCCTCGCGAGAGGCCGCAGCGGCCCCCAGCCAGGGAGCCACCGACTGGCCATGCACGAAGCCGTGCCGATCCCAGCCCGCAGGCAGGGTCTGCTCGCCCTCGGCCAGCGGATGCTCCTCGAGCGATCCGGTCACGCGGTCCAGCCAGGTGCGGCCGTTGGCGTAGAGCCGCCAGCCTCCCTTGCCGGTGATCACCGTGCGCGCGTGAAGTTCGGCCGACGAGGACAGCGGCCAACCATCCCAAGCCGCCGCGGCCACGCCGAACTCCTCGACCGCTCGCGGCGCTTCCAACGGGACGCCGTCCCGGCGCCGGGTCCGCGGAGCCGCACCTCGCTCGCGGGCCATCGCGCGGGCTACACGGTCCAGCATGTCGTCCTGCGCACGCGTTCCTGCCTCGGCGTCGAGAACCTGCACCGCCACCGCCACCTGCGGCACACCTTCGGGGCTGTCGGGGCCAACCACCACGATCAGCCGCTCGCCGAGCGTGGCCAGCACCTCGGGGGCCACGTGCTGGCCAGGAAGCGCCCGACGCCATGCCTGGGGCACCGGATCCAGCGGTCGCCGCTGCATCCAGAATGCCACGGTCTCCTCGGGCATCGCCTCCAGCATCGCGATCGGCTCCGGACCATCCACCAGCGGATCCAGGATCGGATCGGTCGCCACGCCCTCCATCTGCACCGCCACACCCGTGCGCGTGGGCGTGAAGGCCCAGACGCTGTGACCAGCCCCTTCGCCCCGATGCCGCACCGCCACCGTGACGGCGGCATCCGGATCCAGTTGCAGGTCCGCGGGCAGCGTGGATCGCATCGATGCCTCCGAGGCGTCATCCGGCATGCGGAGCATGTCCTGCAACAGCGGATTCTCGGGCCGATCGCTCACCAGCAACCACTCGCGGTGCCACGCGCCGGCCAAGCCGAGCTGCGGCAGTTCAAACCGTCCCCGTCCCACCATCCGCGCCTTCATGCCTCGCAGCAGGTCGCAGGCGTCACCGCCGCGCATCTCCAGCGCCAGCACCCAGGACGGGCCCGCCGCCGATCGCCGCAACACCAGCGACGCGTCACGCCCCGCCACTCGGTCCAGCAACGCCT
>JBJOGW010000088.1:0-7260 GCA_046048055.1 Planctomycetota bacterium | reverse complement strand
GTTGCCACGATGAGCGTGCGGAGCAACCAGCATGGATAAGATCGCGACGCCATGACGCAGGCCCAGGCTCCCGACCCGGTTTCGCCGCAGCAAGCAGACGCGACCGGACTTCCCAAAGCCTATCGCGCCGCCGAGCAGGAGCCAGCCATGCGGGCCAGATGGAAGGCGGCCGGCTGCTTCCAGGCCCGCCCGGAATCCGCGGCGCAGCCCTACGCCATCTTCATTCCGCCGCCCAACGTGACCGCGGCACTGCACCTGGGCCACGCGCTGAACAACGCCATCCAGGACGCGCTGGCGCGGCACGCCCGCATGCAGGGCAAGGACGTGCTGTGGATGCCGGGCACGGATCACGCCGGCATCGCCACGCAGACGGTGGTGGAGCGACGGCTGGCGATCAAGGGCCAGCGGCGGACGGACTTCACGCGCGAGGCATTCGTGGAGCAGGTGCAGGCCTGGAAGGACGAGTACGAGGCCACGATCCTTGGCCAGCTGGAGGAGATGGGCGCCAGCTGCGACTTCAGCCGGACGCGATTCACCATGGATCCGGTCTGCGCAGCCGCCGTGCGCGAGGCCTTCTTCCGGCTCTTCGACGAGGGCCTGATCGAACGGGGGCGTCGTCTGGTGAACTGGGACCCCGGCACCCGGACCGCGCTGGCCGATGACGAGGTGGAGATGCGCGAGGTGGATGGCCGCATGTGGTACCTGCGCTATCCGCTCGAGGACGGCAGCGGTCACGTGACGGTGGCCACCACGCGCCCCGAGACCATGTTTGGCGACACGGCCGTGGCCGTGCATCCGCGCGACCCGCTCGCGGCCGGCCTGCGTGGCAAGCGCGTGCGCCTGCCCATCGTGGATCGCCTGATCCCGATCGTCGAGGACGACTACGTGGTCATGCCGGTGTCCCGGGGCGGAGACCCATCGGATGCGAAGGCCGCCATGGCCACGGGCTTCCTCAAGGTCACGCCGGCGCATGATCCCAACGACTGGGAGATTGGCCTGCGGCACGAGCTTCCCGTGATCAACGTGCTGGGACCCGACGGGGCCGTCAGTGACCGCCATGGCTGGACGGATCTCACGCCTGCGGCACGCGCCTTCGTGGGACTGGCGCGTGAGGATGCGAGGAAGGCCGTGGCGAAGTGGTTCCGGGAGCACGGCCTGCTGGAGGATGAGAAGCCCTGGCGGCATGCGGTGGGCCACTCCTACCGCAGTGGCGCCGCCATCGAGCCGTGGCTCTCCGAGCAGTGGTTCGTGAAGGTGACCGACGACCGCCTGCGCGGTGCGGCGCTGCGAGCGATGGATCCGGACCAGTTCGAGGGTGTCGCGCCGGCCGGCCAGGCAACGGGCGACGGCGAGCTTCGCTTCTTTCCCGCCCGCTACGCGCGAGGTTTCCAGCAGTGGCACGAGAACCTGCGCGACTGGTGCATCAGCCGCCAGTTGTGGTGGGGACACCGGATCCCGGTGTGGAGCCGCCAGGCTCGGGGCGAGGCCGCGGCCACCGCGGCGCCCGCGGGTGGCGCCATGGTGCCGGTGGCCAGCGCGTGGACCGGTCGGGGCGTCAGCCACCGTGTGCGTTGCCGGGACGACGGCACGCTGGAGGAGCTGGTGTGCCTGAGCCATGCCTCGGAGGAACTCGTGGCGGCCCTGGCACGCGAGGGCTTCGAGCAGGACCCGGACGTGCTGGACACGTGGTTCAGCAGTGCGCTCTGGCCGCTGAGCACCCTCGGATGGCCGGATCCCGCCGCCTTCGGCATGCAGGGGCTGCTGGAGCGATACAACCCGAGCGCCGTGCTCAGCACGGCCAGGGAAATCATCACGCTGTGGGTGAGCCGGATGACCATGTTCAACCGGCACTTCCTGGGTGGCAGGGTCCCGTTCCACCATGTGTTCATTCACCCCGTCATCCAGGACGGCTTCGGCCAACGCATGAGCAAGAGCCTGGGCAATGGGCTCGATCCCAGGGACATCATCCACTCACACGGAGCCGATGCGCTTCGGTACACGCTGCTGGACATGACCACCGACACGCAGGACCTGCGCGTGCCCGTGGAGATCGTGGATCCACACAGCGGCGAGCCGTTCACGCCCGAGTTCACCCGGGCCCCGAGCGGGCACCAGGTCGCTGCGCCGATTCAGAAGAGTCCGCGGCATGCTGGCCGGACCATGGTCAGCAGCTACGGCGCCGCCAGCGGGCTGGCCACGCCCGATCTGGAGCGGCCGCTCGCCCGGAACACCAGCAGTCGCTTCGACATGGGCCGGAACCTGGCCACCAAGCTCTGGAACGCGGCGCGCTTCGCGCTGGCGAATGCCCCGTCGCCCGCCATCACCGTGGAGCCGACCTCGCTGGGACCCGCGGATCGCTGGATCCTCTCCCGGGTGCACGCCGCGACCACGCGCGCCGACCAGGCGCTGGCGGCGTACCGCTTCAGCGAGTACGCGGCGGTCTGCTACGACCTGCTGTGGCGGGATTTCTGCGACTGGTACCTGGAGGCGGTCAAGCCCACGGCCAAGGGTGACCCGCGGCAGCAGGCGGTGATGCTGGCGGTGCTGGACGCGATCGTGCGCCTGCTGCATCCGGCCATGCCCTTCGTGACCGAGGCCATGTGGACGGCGTTGCGGGATCGTCGTGGCGAGAGCCGGGTGCCTGGACTGGAACTGTCGGCCTCGGAGTTGCTGGCCACGGCCGCGTGGCCGAAGGTGGCGCCCTCGCTGCACGACGCGCGGGCCGAAGCGCACTGGGAGCGCGTGCAGGCGCTGGTGAATGCCATCCGCAACATCCGCGGCGAGCGGCAAGTCCCGCCACGGCGCAGGCTGGTGCTGCATGCCTCGGACTCGGCTCGCGGGGTGGCGGAGCTGGCAGGGGGGCTGGTGGAGGCGCTGGCCGGTCTCGAACGGATCGAGGCATGGCGCGCGTCCGCGACCGTCGGGTCGGCGGTCTTTCCGTTCGAGGGCCAGGAGTGCTGGCTCGACGGTTTGGTCGATGCGACGGACGCTTCCGCCGAGCGGAGTCGACTGGAGAAGCTGGTCAAGGATCGCCGGCGCGCTGTGGAGGGCTACCGCGGCAAGCTTTCCAATGCGGGCTACCTGGCCAAGGCGCCGCCGGAGGTGGTGGCCCAGACGCGGGGCATGCTCGAGTCGGCCGAGGCGGACCTGCAGGCCGCCGAACGTGCTCTGGAGGCGCTGGGAACCTGATGCACCGCGTGCCACGACTGGTCCTTTCCGTGATGGCCGTGGCCGTGCTGCATGCCTGTGCCTCGAGTGGTCGTGCGCGGCGCGAGGGCACGGTCGACTCGGGGTCCACCGATGCCCGGCCCGCGGCTGTGGCCGGCACGCCCGACGCGCCGGTCGATCCCGACCCGGTGATCCGGTCGGTCACCGCATGGAACGACGGCGGCGGTCCGGGCGAGCGCGTGCGGACCGAGCACTACAACCTGCACCTGGCCCTCAAGGACCCGGTGTTCCAGTCGTGGATGCCTCGATACATGGAGGCGTGCTTCACGGCGTATGCCACGCAGCTTGGCCCGCTGCCGCGGCCCGACGAGCCGCTGGACCTGTTCATCTTCGCCACCCGCAACGCCTGGGAAGCATGGACGCGGCGCACGCTCGGCCGTGAGGCCGACCTGTATCTGGGACTTGGTCGAGGCGGCTTCACCACCGATGGCACCAGCATCCTGTTCGACATCGGGCGGGTGGACACGCTCACCATCGCCGCCCATGAGGGCTGGCATCAGTTCAGCCAGCGAAGCCTTCGCCAGCCGCTCCCCACCTGGATGGAGGAAGGACTGGCCTGCTGGATGGAAGGCACCCGGCTCACGCGCACCGGCGTGCCCACCGCCTTCCGCCCGTGGCGCAACTTCGAGCGATGGAACGAGCTTCGCAACGCGAGCCGTGCCGGGCGTCTGATGCCGCTGTCCGAACTGCTGGAGACCTCGCCGCAGATCTGTCTGGAGCGGAGCAAGGACGACCTGCTCACCTACTACGCCCAGTGCTGGGCGCTGATCCACTTCCTGAACGAGGGCGAAGGCGGACGTCATGCCGCCGCGCTGCGTCAGGTCCTGGCGGATGCGGCCGCCGGCTCGCTCGCGACGCGGCTGTCCGCCAGCCAGCGCATCCAGGATCCCGCGTTGCGCCGTCGTGCGCTGCAGAACCGGCTCGGAAGCGCGATCCTGCTCGAGTACTTCACCGCCGACCTGCCCGGACTGCAGCAGGCCTACGAAGCCTTCGTGGAACAGGTGTGCCGACGCGGAGCGGGCGATCGCATCTATCGCGGAGAGAGTCCTCTGTCGGACGCGGCGAAGGCATCCGACCCGCCGAAGCCCTGAAAGGTGGGGAGGGGATTCGAACCCCTGAGGCCCTCTCGGGCCTAGCCGATTTCAAGTCGGCTGCGTTCAACCGCTCTGCCACCCCACCGGTGCACGGGATGCTACTGCCCGACGGATCAGGCAGCCGATCGGCTGAGCAACGCCCAGGCCAGCAGCAGGCACGCAACCAGCGCGCCCGCGGACAGCGCGGTGCAGAAGACCAGCCACAGGTGAAGCCGACCCTGGATCCGCTCCGAGTCGGCGTCCCGCTGCCGGGTCTGGTCCAGCATCGACTGCAGCGCGTCCGCGTTGCGGCGCTGTCCGGTGGCCAGTTCACCGATGCCCTGGCTCAGGCTGGTCACGCCATCGGCCACCCGGGCGGCGGCCTCATGGTTCAGGTCCAACTGCTGCTGCACCAGCCCGAAGGTGTCCGTTTGCCGGCCAACACCCTCGGCGATGCGCCGCAGGATCTCCTCGATGCTCTGGTCCCGGATGCGCTGCTCCACCAGCGCTGCGGCAATCGCCTCGCCCATGCGGGCCTGCTGCCGCGTCAGGTCCGGCAGCGACTGCAGGCTTTCCGGGAGCCGCTGCAGCAACGAGACGATGGCACGCCGGTCCTGGTCATCCTGCCGGGCATGCTCGGCCAGCGTGAGCAGGGCACGGGCCACGGCGGCTGGATCCGGGGCGGGGGCCGCGGCAGCTCCATCCGCGGCGCGGGCGGTGCCGGTGAATAGCCGTCGCACCGTGGCGAGGACGCTCATGGACAGCCAAGTGTAACGAGGTCGCGATCAGCCCCTAGCATGCGGCGCATGCGATGGGTCATCGCGGCGTTGCTCGCCGTATGCATGCCTGGATGCAACGCCGCGGATCCACCGTCCGCTGTTCCCTCAGGTCGATCGAATCGCGCGGTGTCGCTGTCGCCGGCGTTGACCGCCACCATGGTTCGCTTTGGGTGGCGTGATCGGATCGCCGGGCGCACGCCGTGGTGCGAGGGTCTGCCCGAAGTGCCCGTGGTCGGCTCGCTCACCGAGGTCGATCTGGAGCGGTTGGACCGCATCGATCCCGGCGTGATCCTGGTGCAGCGAACCAGTCTTGGCCTGCCGCCGGGACTGGAGCGAGCGGCGCGCGACCGCGGTTGGCGCGTGATGCAGATCCCGTGCGAGACGCTCGAGGATGTGCGGGCACTGCCCGTGGCCGTCGGCGAGGCGCTCCTGGAGCGTCCGCACCTTGAGGGCTGGAACGCATCGTGGACCGGCGCGCTGGCGACCGTTCCGGAACTGAGCCAGCGGGGACGAGGCGTGCTGCTGCTGCCTGGTGCGTCACCGAGGGCGTGCGGCGCCGACGCGTATCTGGGGCAGGTCTGGTCCGCCTGGGGGGGAAGCGTGTGTCCGGTGTCCCCGGGTTGGCCCGCGATGCAGCTGGAGGACGTGTTGGCGTGCCAGCCCGATCGCGTGCTGGTGCTGGGGGCCGCGTCGCCGGAATGGATGGCGTCACTCGAGCGGCACGGCATGCCCGTGGAACGCAACGAGGACCCGAGATTGCTTCGGCCTGGACCCGAGTTGCTGGAGGCCGTGCTGGCGTGGCGCGCACGCATCACGGGATCCCCATGACGGGCCGATGGCCGATTGGCTGGGCCATGCTGCTCGCCACGTTGGGAGCCGCCATGGCCTGCCGGTTGCTGTGCTGGCGGGGCCTGGATGGCTCGCTGGTGCTGGGCTGGAGCGAGGCGGCCGCGTGGTGGCGCCTGCAGGCCGCCGCCTCGGCCGCGCTGGCTGGGGCGGCGCTGGGCGTTTCGGGCACGCTCCTGCAGGGCATGCTGCGCAATCCCCTTGCCAGTCCGTTCATCCTGGGCCTGAGCGGCGGGGCCCAGGCCGCGATGGCGCTGCTGGCCTTGCTGGCTTGGAGGGCTGGAGTCTCCGCGAGCATGGCAAGCCAGCTCGTCGCGGGCACGCTTGGGGCTCTTGCGGCGCTCATGCTCACCACGGCGCTCGCGCGATCACGCGACCGCGGCCTTGATCCCACGCAGCTGGTGTTGGCGGGTGTGGTGGTGGCGGCCATCGCGGGCAGTCTGGCGTCGCTGTGCGAATGGCTGCTTCCGCCGGGTGAGCGGGACGGCGTGCTGGCGTGGTCGCTGGGCCGTGTGCCCGAGGCACCGGAGCCGTTCCTGCTCGGTGGGCTCGGTGCGGCACTGGGCCTGGTGCTGGGCATTGGCATCACATGGTCGCGATGGCTCGACGCCCTGCAGCTCGGCGACGACGAGGCGCGTTCGGTCGGCGTGTCGCTGGGCATGACCCGTGTGGCCACGGTGGCTGGATCCAGCCTGCTGGCGGCCTCGGCCACGGCGCTCTGCGGTCCGTTGGCGTTCGTGGGCTTGGTGGGTCCGCATGCGGCCCGCGCGCTGCTGGGAGCCTCGCATGCGCGATCTGTGCCGGGCTCGGCCCTGTCGGGTGCGGCGTTGCTCCTGGCGGCGGATGCAGCCCGCATGCTGGTGCCGGTGCAAGGCGGTCGACTGCCGGTGGGCCTGGTCTGCGCGCTGGCCGGCGGACCGGCCTTTCTGCTGCTGCTGCGTCGAAGCGCCGGACGGGCCTGGTCATGAGCGGGCTCCGATTCGAGCAGGTGTCCGTGCAAGTGGGTGCGTTCACGCTCGGTCCCATCGAGGCCTGTGCACCTGCAGGCGGTGTCACCGCGGTGCTTGGTCCCAACGGCTGCGGCAAGACCACGCTGCTCCGCCTGGCCATGGGATTGCTGCGTCCACGATCCGGCTCGGTGCGGTTGGTGGACATGATCGTCACGACACAGTCCGAGGCCGAGAGGGCATGCCGCATGGCCTTCGTGCCGCAACGGCCTGCCGCACCACCCGGTCTGCTGGTGGAGGAGGTGGTGGCGCTCGGTCGGCTGCGGCTGCCGCATGATCCTGCGGCCATCGAGAGGGCCATGCGGAACGTGGGCGTGTGGGAGCGGC
>JBJOGW010000087.1:0-35294 GCA_046048055.1 Planctomycetota bacterium | reverse complement strand
TCGGTGAACAACCGCTCCTTCAAGGCCACGGTGCGGCTGCCGAGTTCCCTGAGTTCGCTCGAAGGCGAGCTCGAGGCGTGGCTGGCGCGGCGCATCGCCCGGGGCAGCGTCTCGCTCACGGTGCGACTTGGTGACGGCACCGCGCGCAGCTGCGGGCAGATCAACGCCGCGGCCCTCCGCAGCTACCTGCAGCAACTCGAGTCGGTGGTGGGTGGCGGGTCGGTGCGCGTGGATGCCGCAGCCCTGCTGGGCCTGCCGGGCGTGGTCACGGATGATGGCGGCGCGGCCGTGGCCGAGGCGGCACGACCGGTGCTGTCAAGCCTGCTGGAGGATGCCGTGCGGGCCCTCTTCGTCATGCGCGAGCGCGAAGGCGCGGCGCTTGGCGAGTTGCTGCGTTCACTGGGGGACACCATCCAGACGCGTCTGGACGAGGTGCGGGATCGGGCGCCCGAGGTCAGCCGTCTCTATGGCGAGCGCCTGACCGCCCGCATGACCGGCCTGCTCAACGAGGCCGGCGTGGCCGCCCGCGAGGAGGATGTGCTGCGCGAGGTGGCCACCTTCGCCGAGCGATCCGACATCGCCGAGGAGGTGGAGCGGCTGGGCGGACATCTGCAGCACCTGCGAGAGCTGCTGGATCCCTCCAACCCCGAGCCGATCGGACGAACCCTGGACTTTCTGGCCCAGGAGATGCTCCGCGAGGCCAACACCATCGCCAGCAAGGGCAGCGACCTGGACATCGCCCGGCGCGTGGTCGAGATGAAGACCGCGATCGACCGCATCAAGGAACAGGCGGCGAATGCCGAGTGACCCGGCGGTCCGGGGCATCCACGCGGAGCAGGGGGAGCAGGCGCTGGCCCGTTGGGACATCGGGCTGGTGCAGCACCATGAACCGCTTGCCGGCGGAAGTCGCTCCAGCCCCAAGTGGGTGGTGACCACGCCGCGCGGCCAGTTCGTTCTCAAGCGACGGGCTCCCGGGCGGGATCGTGCCGATCGGCTCTCCTTCTCGCACGCGTTCATGGAGGCGGCGGTGGAGGCCGGCGTGCCCGTGGCGGCTCCGCTGCGGTCGCGCGAGGGGGACACGTTCGTGTACGTGGACAACGCGGTGTTCGAGCTTTTTCCCAGAGCGCCGGGCGGAAGATGGACGCGCACCGCCGAGGAGGCGCTGCAGGCCGGGGAGGCATTGGGTCGGCTGCATGCGGTGGGCCTGGAAATGGCCTGGCACGGGCACGTGCAGGCCGGGAGCTTTCACGCCAGCCTGGTGGTGATGGAGGCCCTGCGCCGCGTGCCGCAGGCCGTCTGCCGGGCCGACCCCATGGCGGAGGTCGGCGGTGTGGGAACGATCGTGGCCGCGCTGGGCGACCACTACCAGCGAGCCAGCTCGATGGTGGAGGACCGAGGCATCGGCACCATGGACAGTCAGGTGGTGCACGGTGACTTTCATCCGGGCAACCTGCTGTTCGATCGCCTCCGTCTCGCGGCGGTCATCGATTTTGACGCGGCTCGACTGGAACCCGCCGTGATGGACTTTGCCAATGGGCTGCTGCAGTTCGCCGCCCGATCGGGACCAGGTGCCGCGATCGACCAGTGGCCGTGCGCGTTCCATGAGGCCCGGTTCATGGCCTTTGCGCAGGGCTACGTCCGGTTCGGCGACCGGGCCGTGCGGCGGGCGGCGGAGCTGGTGCCTCCACTTATGATGGAGGCATGCATCGCCGAGACGGCGATTTCCATCGCCAAGGACGGACGCTTTGGAACGCTTCGGGCGCTGCCGGTGCTCACGCTGGTCCGAAGGCGATGCGACTGGATCGCATCGGAGGCCGCCTCGCTGCAGCGGCGGCTGCTTGCCTCATTGGCGTGACGGCGATGGCCCAGGATCCGCCGGCGGGGCGACCAGCGGTGCGGCCCCCCGTTCGGCCCGTGGCACCGGTGCGGATGCCGATGGAGGCGGATCGGTTGGTCGAGGCCGAGGGACTTCCCGACCGCATGCCCCCGGTGCCGGACCGAGCGATGGCCGCGGAGATCGAGGCCATGGGGGCGGAGCGGCTCCAGGCGATCCGCGTGGGCGAATCGGTACTCGCCGACGTGGCCACGCTCGACGATCCGTCGTTCGAGCGCCGCGAGGCCGCCTCGGACCGGCTTCGGAGTCGCGGCATTCAGGATGCCGAGATCTGGGCCGTGCTCGACCGTGGCGGCCTGACGCCAGAGGCCCACGAGCGGCTGCTTGAGGTGGCCTGTCGCCGCGCCCTGGAGCGGCCTCGCGGCGCGCTGGGTGTTCGCATGGGCAGTTCGCCGCCCAATCGCCCGGGCATCATCGTGCAGGCCACCATCCCGGGTCTCCCCGCCGATCGCATGCTGCTCCCGGGTGACCTGATCCGTCGCATCGATGGACAGCCCATGATCCGTTCCAGTGACATGGTGAGTGTGCTGCAGATGCACCCGCCCGGACACGAGGTGCTGCTGGAGGTGGTCCGCAACCAGCGCGACGCCGCCAATCGCGTGCTGGTGGGTCCGGAGGGACAGCCGCTGGAGCGCGTGATGGAGTTTCGCGTGGCTCTGGGTGATGCCGACCTGCTCGACAGGGCGGATCCCGGGGCGCCGGGCATGCTTCGCAACACGAATCCCGTGATGCAGCAACGCCGCATGCTGATGCGGGTGATCCAGGAGCGGTTCTCGCCTCCGGAGCCGGTGCTGGTGCGACCAGCGAACCTGCCCACCGGCCGGTGAGTGCGAGGTGGCGATGGGCCGATGCGGCCTAGGCGTTGAGGGGATTGCGGAAGTGGTGGTCCTGCAGCGGCGCGACCATGTCCAGCACCTTCATCAGCACCATGGCGGGACTCCCGGTGGCCGGCACCTCGCGCACGATCGACTTGGGATAGAAGCCCAGCACGGGCGCCGTCTCGCGGTGATACACCTCGAAGCGGCGGCGGATCACCTTCTCGTCGGCGTCGTCGAGGCGGTTCTCCTTCAGGGCCCGTCGCCGCATCCGGTGCATCATCTCCTGCTCGTCTGGACAGATCAGGTGCAGCACCATCAGCACGTCCAGGTGCTTCTCCAGCGCCTTGGCCTGCGCGGTGGTTCGCGGGATGCCGTCCAGGATCAGCAGGTCCTGTGACGGCTTGAACAGGCTCAGCACCGTCTGGGCATGCATGTTCTGCTTCCACATCTCCACCGTGAGCTCGTCGGGCACCAGCTCGCCACGACTGCTGAACTCCATGAACTTCCGTCCCAGCGGGCTGGCCAGGTCCAGCGAGCGGAAGACATCGCCGCAGGCCAGGTGAAAGAATCCCGGGATGTGGCCCAGGATCTTGCCCTGCGTGCCCTTGCCCGCACCGGGGGCACCAAACAGGAGGATGCAGCGATACCGGTCGCTCATGGTGGATGGACTCCTTTCCATGCAGTATGCCACGGCTCCTCGCCGCACGCGAGGGTGGGTAGGCTCGGATCGTGATGGAACCTCTTCGTGCGTGGCTGCTTCCGGAGGAGGGTGACGCGAGAGGTTCGCTGCGCGAGCGCATCCTGCGGCGGCGGGGGATCGCAACGCCACGGGATCGGGAGCTCTTCGCCTCGCCCATGCCCCGGCTGGCACTGCTGCATGACCCTGGCACGCTGCCGGGTGCCGACGCCGTGGCGGGGGTGCTCGACCGCTGGATCCAGCAGGGTCGCCGCATTGCGGTCTACGGCGACTACGACGCCGACGGGCTCACGGCGGCCTCGCTCTTGGCCAGGGCGATGCGGCTGTTCGGGGCGTCTCCCCGGGTGTTCATTCCCCATCGCATCGACGACGGCTACGGCTTGAATGCGGAGGCATTGGGGGCGCTGCAGCAGGAAGGCGTCCAGGCGGTGGTCACGGTGGACTGCGGCATTCGCAGCTTTGCCGAGGCGGAGCGTGCGGCGGAGCTGGGGCTGGAGCTTGCGATCACCGATCATCACGCGCCTCGGCGCGATGCCGAGGGCCGTGTCGAGCTTCCTCGCTCGGTGGCGATCGCGCATCCCGCGCTCGGAGGCTGCCCCTTCGAGGCCATCTCGGGCAGCGTGGTGGCGCTGAAGGTGGCCAAGCGACTCATCCGCCTGAGGGCGGGCGACCGGCCGCCCGATCCCGTGCTCCGCTGGATGGCCGAGGTGGGCGTCTCGCTGGCGGCGCTGGGGCTGGTGCCCGACGTGATGCCGCTGCTGGACGAGAACCGCGTGCTGGTGGCGCAGGCACTGCCCAGGCTGCGGAGCGGGGCGTTACCCGGTGTTCCAGCCATGATGCGGGCGGCCGGCAAGGATCCGCGCCTGATCGACGCGGGCACGCTGGCGTTCACGCTGGGTCCGATGCTCAATGCGGCTGGCCGACTGGACGACGCCAACCTGGCGCTGCAGGTGCTGGAGACGGATGACCCGGCGGAGGCCGCGGCGCTGGCTCCGCGGCTCCATCAGCTGAACCTGCAGCGACGCGAGCGTGCCGATGCCCTGGCGGCGGAGGCCGAGGAACGCGTGCGGTCCCTGGGCCTGGACGCGCCCGATCGCCGCTCGATCGCGGTGGGCGACGCCGCGTGGCATCCGGGCCTCATCGGTCTTGCGGCAACCCGGCTGGCCGAGCGATTCCATCGGCCCACCATGGTGTTTGGCGGCGATGGCGAGGTGTGGAAGGGCTCGGGCCGGTCCATCCCCGGTGTGGACCTGGATGCCTGCCTGGGCGACTGCGCGGCGATGCTGGAGCGGTTTGGCGGGCATGCCGCGGCGGCAGGAGGGTCGATCCGGCCGGAGCGATTCACGGCTTTCGCCGCCGCGTTCGAGGAAGCCGCACGTTCTCGCATGTCGGACGCGCCACGGCCCGAGCCGCTGCGCGTGGATGCGTCGCTGTCCATCGAGGAGGCGCTGCAGTCGATGGCCGAACTGGAGACGCTCCAGCCCTTCGGCAAGGGTTTTCCGCCGCCCATGCTGCACTGCCCGGACCTGCGCGTGCGGAACGCGTCGGTGATGGGGCAGGGCGGCAAGCACCTGAAGGTGCAGGTGCAGACGGCGGGCACGGGCCGGGGCGGCAGTCTGCTCATGTGGAGTCAGGGCGAGAGACTGGCCGAGTTCCGCCCGGGGCGGAAGCTGGAGGCGGTGGGTGCACCGCGTGCCTCGGGCAACCCGCGGTTCGCGCCCGATTTCCAGGTGCGTGACCTGCGGTTCGTGGACTGAGAGGCTAGATCACCAGTTCCTGGCCGCGTTGGACGGCCTTGGGAAGCGGCCGGCCGCGCAGGTCCGCGGCCTCCATGGCCGCCAGCGGGCCGATCTCGATCCGGGCATCCACGCTGCCGTCGCCGCGGTGCGGCACCTGCGTGCCGTGTGCCTCCAGCCATGCTCCGTGCCGGTCGCTCTGGATGCGGTGGCTGCTGGCGGGGCTGTCCTCGCCCTCGGCGTTCTTGATCGGCGCGAACTCCTCCACACGGCTCACCTGCATCGAGAGGCTGCGCTGGGCCATCGCGAGCGCGTCGAAGATGAAGCACTCGAACTTGACGGCGTTGGGCCGGACGGGTTCCACCACCTGCCCCGAGGCGATGTCCAGATGCGGCACCTTCTTGAGGGCCCGGTGCCACGGAAGGCGAATCCCATCGCCCCGGGCCAGTTGGCCCGCGAACGCCACGCTGATCACGTGCACGGCGATGTTGGCGGCGTTGAAGGCCAGTTCGCCGCGGGCATCGCGTTTCTCGGCCATGGCCTTGGGCAGGTCGCTGTACTCCACGACCATGGTGCGGAGTCCCTCGCGCGTGGCCACCTGGCAGAGCACGCCCACCTTCTCGGCGGCATTGCGCTTGGGCACGCACTTGCTGCTCATCTGCCCGCTCGATCGCTCGCTGAGCACGTGGGCGCCCAGGAACACCGGGTCCACGCAGCGGACCAGGGGGTTGTCCACCTGGAAGTAGCTGATCTGCTCGATGCCGCGGCGGGCCATGTCCTGCAGCGCGCCGCCGCGCTCGAGGGCCTGGATCGCGCCGCCATGTCCGTCGGGATTGGTGGCCACCTCGCCGGCCGCCGACAGCATCGCCTTGCCGTGCTCGTCCACGCACGGCACCAGTCCCTGCGGCACGAACAGATGGTCCTGCGGGTTGCGGCCGAACCAGTTGTTGTCCTTGAAGAAGGCCCGCGTGTCGGCGTCGTTGAGCGGGCTGGTCATGATGTACCACGGCAGTCGGCAGCCGAATCGTCGCTCGGTGGCCAGCAGTTGCTCGGCGAACACGCGGAACAGGGGCTTGCCCGTGACCACGGTGGCGGGGTAGGTGCCCTTGGGGCCGCGCCATCCCAATCGCGTGCCCTGGCCGCCCGCCACGGTGAACGCCGCCACGCGGCCCTCGCGGATCAGCCGTTCGCCCTCGGCCCGGTAGGCGGCGGTATTGGCGCCATCGCGTGACTCCAGGGCCACAGGTTCCAGATCGTCCGGATCCACGACGGCCTGCGACTGCGTCTGGGCCAGCATGGCCGCCAGGTCCTCCAGCGGCAGCGCGTCCAGCTGGTCGAGCAGCGTGCGGAGTGCGGCCGGGCCGAGTTCGCCCGCGAAGTGCAGCAGGTGCTGCTGGCCCAGCGACTGCAGTCGCTGGCGTGCACGGGCAAGGCGTGGTTCGTCAGCCATGGTTGGCGTGGTCAGGCGCGGCGGGCTCGCTCCACCCGCTGGGGCGGTGTCGCACGATCAGGCCGCGCCGGAGGTAGATGACCTGCTCGCAGATGTTGGTGGCGTGGTCGCCCATGCGTTCCACCGCCTTGGTCACGGCCATGAGCCGGAAGGCGAAGCCGGCCCCGAAGGTCCCGCGGGCCACGCTCTCCTCGGCCTCGAGAAGGATCTGCTTCTTGAACTGGGACACCGTATCGTCGAACAGCAGCACCTGTCGGGCAAGTTCCGCGTCCTCACGCTCGAGCGCACGGGTGGCGTCCCGCACCACGCCCAGCACGCTGTTGGCCATCACGCGGAACACGTCCGGGATGCGCTCCGAGAAGCGGTTGGGATCCAGCACGTGCTCGGCGATGGTCACGCCATCGTCGGCGATGCGTTCCAGTTCGTTGTTCACCTTCACGATGGTGAGCACGCTGCGGATCGCGTGCTCGTCGGTCTGACCCATGGCCAGCAGCGGCACGCTGGCGCGCTCGATGGCCACGTCGGCCCGGTCGATGGCATCGTCACCGGCCACCACCCGGCGGGCCTTTTCCTGATCGCCATCGAAGAAGCAGTCCACGGCGGCGGTGCAGAGTTCCAGCACGCGACGACCCTGCGCCACGATCTCCTGCTTGAGCAAGGCCAGCCGTTCCTCAAAACCGGGCATGCTGGAATGCTAGCGGCTAGGCTTTCGGCCGTGCCCCGGCTGAGCGTGAACGTGGATCATGTGGCCACCGTGCGGCAGGCTCGCCGTGGCGTGCACCCGGATCCGCTCGAGGCCGCGGCGCTGGCCGAAGCGGGAGGCGCCGACGGCATCACCGTGCACCTTCGCGAGGATCGTCGCCATATCCAGGACGCCGATGTCCGGGCGCTCCGCAGGGCCGTGACCACGCGGCTGAACCTGGAGATGGCCGCCACCGAGGAGATGGTGACGATCGCCGTGGAGATCAGGCCGCACAGCGCCATGCTGGTGCCGGAACGGCGTCAGGAACTCACCACCGAAGGCGGCCTCGATGTGGCGGGGGGGCTGGTCCCTGTTCGCGAGGTCATCCGTCGGCTTGCGGGGGCGGGCATTCCGGTGAGCGTGTTCATCGACGCCGAGGCGCGTCAGGTGGAGGCCGCGAAGGCGGTGGGCGCGAGCATCTGCGAACTGCACACCGGCCCATGGGCGCACGCGTTCGGAACAGCGGGGCAGGGGGCGGAGCTCGACCGGCTGGTGCAGGCTGCGGCCCTGGTGAGGGCGACGGGCATGCAGCTGAACGCGGGCCACGCGCTCGACTGCCACAACGTGGGCCCGGTCGCCGCGCTGCCCGGCCTGCACGAACTGCACATCGGACACAGCATCGTGGCGCGTTCCATCATGGTGGGCATGCGCGAGGCCGTGCGCGAGATGAAGGCGGCGATGGCCGCGGGAGTGAAAGCATGAGTCGACCGTTCAAGCTGGAAGGCTGCTGGACCGCCATGACCTCGCCGTTCTTGGCGGATGGCAGCTCGTTGGACCTGGGTCGCTGGGAGCACCAGCTCAGGTTCCAGGCCGCCGGTGGCGTGCGCGGCGTGGTTCCCTGCGGCACCACCGGCGAGGCACCCACGCTTGAGATGGCCGAGCAGCGGACCCTGATCGAGAAGGCGGTCGAGGTGGCCAAGCCCCTCGGCCTGGGCGTGATCGGCGGCGCGGGCAGCAACAGCACGCGCCATGCCGTCGAGCTGCACCACATGGTGGCTGCCACCGCCGCCGACGCCGCGCTGCATGTGGCGCCGTACTACAACAAGCCAAGTCAGGAGGGCATCTATCGCCACTTCATGGCGATCGCCGACGCGTGCGACCTGCCGATCGTGCTCTACTCCATTCCTGGCCGCTGCGGCGTGGCGATCCTTCCCGATACGGTCGAGCGCCTGGCCCGCCACCCCAACATCGTGGCCATCAAGGAAGCGACCGGCAGTCTGGATTCCGCCAGCGAGATCCGTCGCCGCTGCGCGCTGCCGATTCTCTCGGGCGATGACTCGCTCACGATCGGGTTCCAGGCGGTGGGTGCCATCGGTGTGGTCAGTGTGGTCAGCAATCTGGTGCCCGACCGCGTGCAGGCGCTGGTCGATGCATGCAACCGCAATGACTTCGATTCGGCCCGCGCCACGCATGAGCAGCTGCTGCCGCTCGCCAAGGGCCTTCTCTCGCTCGACGTGAACCCCGTGCCGGTGAAGACCGCCATGGCCATGCTCGGGCGCGACTCCGGCGCGCTCCGCCTGCCGCTGTGCGAACCGAGCGACGCCGTGAAGCGCCAGATCGGCGAGCTGCTGAAGTCGCAGGGGCTGACGGCCGCCGCACAGGCGGTGCACGCATGAACGACCTGCACGCACCGGCCTACGACACGGCGAACCTTCCCTACAAGGTGGCGGTGCTCTGCTACGTGTGGGATGCGCAGGGTCGCCTGCTCATGTTGCATCGCAGGAAGCAGCCGAACCCGGACATGTACAGCCCCATCGGCGGCAAGCTGGAGATCAGCCAGGGCGAGGGGCCGCACGAGTGTGCGCTGCGTGAGATCCACGAGGAGGCCGGCCTGATGCTGCCCAGTGACTCGGTGCGATGCCTGGGCGTGGTCAGCGAGAAGGCCTACGAGGGCCAGATGCACTGGCTCATCTTCCTGTTCGAGACGGTGAAGCCGGTCGACCACGCGCTGGTGCCCGAGAAGGAGTTCGACGAGGGCCGCCTGGAGTGGGTGCCGTTCGATCAGGTCGGCACCAAGAACATCCCATGGACCGACCGCGAGATCCTCTGGCCCGCCGTGCGCAAGCACCGCGGTGGCGGGTTCTTCATGACGCACATCGACTGCAGCGCGAAGCCGCCGGTGCACAGCATGCCGGAGAGTCGGGTGCCGTGACCCGGATCCTGGTCAGTCCGCGATCCCCGCCGCCACCGCCACTCGATCCGCCAGCGCATTCGCCTTCGAATCGCTCTCTGCCTCGCTGATCAGCCGGATGATCGGTTCGGTGTTGCTGGCACGCAGGTGCACCCAGCCGTCGGCGAGGTCGATGCGCACGCCGTCGCACTCGTCGATGCGCTCGCCTGCGAAGGCGGCCTTCACCTTCGCCAGCGCGGGTGCCACCGCCGCCGCGCCGCCGATCGCGCCGAGCTCGAGCTTGCGCTTCACCATGGCGTAGCGGGGGATCTCGCCCGCGATCGCCGACAGTGCGCGCTTCTGCATGGCCAGCAGTTCCAGCACCAGTGCCATGCCGCTGAGCGAGTCGCGCACCCAGCACACCTTGGGCCAGATCACGCCACCGTTGCCTTCGCCGCCGATCGTGCTGCCAGCGGGCTTCATGGCGGCCACCACGTTCGCCTCGCCCACCGCGGTGCGCAGCACCTTGCTGCCCGGAAAGCTTGCCGCCACACGGTCGATCATGCGGCTGGTTGAAAGGTTCGCCGCCATCGTGGCCTTGCCCTCGCGGTGCAGCACGCGCAGTGCGCACAGTGCCAGCGTGTACTCCTCGCCGATGTAGCGGCCCGCCTCGTCCACGATCGCCAGGCGGTCGGCGTCGGGGTCCTGCGCGAAGCCGCACGCGAAGCCGCCCTTGGCGGTGGCGGCGGCCAAGTCGCCAAGATTCGCCTGCGTGGGCTCTGGGGTGTGCGCAAACAGGCCGGTGGGTTCGCCGTTCAGATGCGTCACGCCAACACCCAGCCGCTCCAGCAGCATGCGCGCCGCACGGCAGCCCGCGCCGTTCACGCTGTCGACCACCACCTTCAGCTTCGCGGCCGCGATCGCCTTCGCGTCGACCAGCGCCACCACCTTCGCAACGTGCGTCTCGTCGGCGGTCGTGTCGCGCTGCATGCATCCGAACTCGGTGGGCCCGGCCAGCTTCAGGTCGCGCTGCTGGAACCGGCGCACGATCTCCTGCGCCTCGGCGGGTGGCGGGGCCACGCCATCGCCATCCAGGCACTTCAGGCCGTTCCACTCGATCGGGTTGTGGCTTGCGGTGCACACCATGCCGCCATCGGCCCGGTGGTGCTGCACCATCACGCCCGCGGTGGGCGTCATGGCGATGCCCAGGTCGATCACGTCGCAGCCCGTGCTTGCCAGGCCCGCCGCCACGGCACTCAGGAACGCCTCGCCGCTGGGGCGCGAGTCGCGGGCCAGCACCACCCTGGGCCGACTCCGCGTGGTCCGCAGGTGGCTGCCGAAGGCGCTGCCGTACAGGGCCGCCACCTCGGCGGTGATGGTCTTGCCCACCAGGCCTCGCAGGCCGCTCACGCTCAGCATCAGGGGTGCATCGGACGCGTTCATGACGCGACGATACTGCGGCGCCGGGCATGCGGGAATCCTCGGAAAATCTGCGGCAATTCCGTCGACCGCTATACTTGTGGCCCCATGTACGCCCTGCGGGTCCGCCGGAGTTTCTCGGCCGCCCATGCCATCCGCATGGCTGGTGTGACGGAGCCGCTGCATGGCCACGACTGGAAGGTGCTGGTGCAGGTGCGTGGGTCCAGCCTGGACCACGATGGCCTGCTCTGCGACTTTCACCTTCTCGAGCGCGCGGTGGACGACGCGGTGGCGCCATTCCACCACCGCAACCTGAACCAGACGGCGCCCTTTGACCACGACAACCCCACGGCCGAGCGCGTGGCCAGGCACATCGCCGTCACGCTTCTGCCGCGGTTGCCGGCCGGGGTGACGCTGGACCAGGTCATGGTCGAAGAGGCTCCCGGCTGCGAGGCCGTGTTCCTGGCCGGGGCGGAGGCGTGCCCGTGAGCCGCCACCGCGTACCCCGGGAGCCGGCCGCCGTGGACGCCGCCGCCGCCTTCAGCGGCACGGGTGACGATCCGTCCCGGTTCCTCAACCGCGATCTGGAGTGGCTCGAGTTCAACCGACGCGTGCTCGACATGGCAGCCGACGACAGCGTGCCGCTGCTGGAACGCGTGCGATTCCTGGCCATCTTCTCCAACAATCTCGACGAGTTCTTCATGAAGCGGGTGGGCACCCTGCGCCGGCAGATCGAGGCCGGCACCAGCGGCCCGGTGCCGGACGCGCTCACCCCGCATCAGCAGATGCAGTCCATCCGACAGCGTGTGCAGTCGATGGGCGTGACGCAGGCCGAGGTGCTGCGACAGGGGTTGCTTCCGGCGCTGGCCTCGCATGGCGTGCAGTTGCTGCGATGGGAGAACCTGACCGAGCCCGAGCGCGTCGAGGCCCGCACCTGGTTCCGTCGCAACGTCTTCCCCATTCTCACGCCGCTGGCCGTGGACCCAGGCCACCGATTCCCGTTCATCAGCAACATGAGCGTGAGCCTGGGCGTGATGCTGCGGCGACCTGGAGAGAGCGAGCAGCTGTTCGCGCGCGTGAAGGTGCCCGAGATTCCCTCGCGTCTCTACCAGGTGCCGGGCACGCGGCGTTTCACGCCCATGCAGGAGCTGATCGAGCACAACCTGGACGAGCTCTTTCCGGGCATGGAGATCCTGAAGGTGCTGCCGTTCCGCGTGACCCGCAACGCGGAGATCGAGCCCGACCAGGAGGATGCCGACGACCTGCTCGAGGCGATCCAGCGGCAGTTGCGCGAGCGCCGGTTTGCCCGCGTGGTGCGGCTGGAGATCGCCTCGGGAGCCAATCCGCGCATCCTGCGCTTCCTGACCGAGGAACTGCAGATCGATCCCGAGGACATCTACGAGACGACGGGGCTGATCGACTACGGCGCGCTCAACGAGATCGCCGATCTGGACGGCCCCGAACTGCACTGGCCCAAGTGGACGCCGCTGGCCCCGCGCGGCCTGGAGGACGAGGAGGACGACATCTTCGCGGCCATCCGCCAGGGCGACCTGCTGGTGCACCATCCCTACGAGTGCTTCCATGCCAGCGTGGAGCGATTCATCGAGCAGGCGGCCAACGATCCCAAGGTGCTGTGCATCAAGCAGAGCCTCTATCGAACCAGCGGCGACAGTCCCTTCGTGAACAGCCTGATCCGTGCCGCCGAGGCCGGCAAGCAGGTCGCGGTCCTGGTGGAACTGCGGGCACGCTTCGACGAGGCCCGCAACATCGTCTGGGCCCGCAAGCTCGAGGACGCCGGCGTCCACGTGGCCTACGGCGTGGTCGGCCTGAAGACGCACACCAAGACCGCCCTGGTGGTGCGGCAGGAGCAGGCGGGCATCCGCTGCTACGGCCACATCGGGACCGGCAACTACAACAGCAAGACCGCCCGGCTCTACGAGGACCTGGGCCTGCTCACGTGCGATCCCGGCATCACCGAGGACCTGACCGGGCTCTTCAACTACATGACCGGCCGAAGCCGGCAGCGCGACTACCAGCGGCTTCTGGTGGCGCCGGTCGCCATGAAGAGGCGGTTCCTGGAGCTGATCGATCGCGAGACGGAGTTCGCCCGGTCGGGCCGCGGGGGCCGCATCGTGGCCAAGATGAACCAGCTCGAGGACCGCGGCGTGATGGACGCCCTCTACCGGGCCAGTCAGGCCGGCGTGCAGGTGGATCTGGTCATCCGGGGCTTCTGCTGCCTGCGGCCGGGCGTGCCCGGACTCAGCGACAACATCCGCGTTCGAAGCGTGCTCGGTCGATTCCTGGAGCACAGCCGCATCTTCTGGTTCCAGAACGGCCAGGCGGACCCGCTGGATGGCGACTTCCTGATCGGCAGTGCCGACTGGATGTACCGCAATCTCCAGACGCGGGTGGAGGCGGCGGTGCCCATCACCAAGCCGCCTCACCGTGCCCGGCTGTGGGAGATCCTGCAGACCTGCCTGGAGGACTGCCGCCAGTCCTGGCAGATGCAGTCCGACGGCACCTACGCCAAGTTGGCGTGGCGACAGCTTGACAATGCGGACCCGCGGGCGGCTGGCGTGCACCAGCGGCTCATTCAATTGGCGCAGCAGCGACACCGGGATGGCGTGAGCCAGGGTGCCGCAGGCTGATCAGCCGGCGCTGGGCACCGAGCCCCCTCGACCCATGCCTTGGCCCTGCCCCGAGAAGCCCGTGGAAGGGCGGTTGAGACCCAGGTCGTAGAGCATCTGGCTGAAGCGGGTGGGCTCCAGATAGCGGATCGAGCCGCCCACGCTCCAGCCGGCCGTCTGGGACTCGGCGTCACGCGGGATCACGGCTGGAATGGCGGTGAGCACGCGGCTCTCGGGCGGCACCGTGATGGCGGCCACCCATTGCCCCGAGTAGGTCTGCTGACCGTTCACCTGAAGCGTGTAGTTCCAGGTGTCCAGTCGAATGGGGACGGCCGTGGGATTGCGGATTTCAAGCCGCACCGCCACCTCGGCGGTCGAGGCGCTCTCCTCCACCACGTCCAGGCCCGTCACGCGGATGCCCGGGGGCGTGGTGCAGGCGGCCAGCACGCTCAACGAGGCCAGAAGTGCCGGACGTGTCGGGGTCGTGCGAAGCACCGGCACAATGTAGCGTTGGCACGCATGCGGCGGATCGTTCTGGTCTTGAGCCTTTGCGTGCGGCCCTCCGTGGCGGTGGCGGCGCCGCAGGAGTCGCTGCCCGTGACCGTGGACGCGAGTCCCACCGCCCATGAGCAGCTGGAGCGTGCGCGTGAACTGGCCCTGCGCAATCCGACCGAGGCCGCCCGGCTGGTGCAGGAGGTGCTGGATGCACCCGGCGACAAGCTCGTGCCTTGGCCTCCGGTCCCGGATCGCTATCGGCCTGCCGCCGCGGCCGCGGAGGAACTGCTCCGGACGCAGCCAGCGTTGCGCCAGGCATGGCTTCGCGTGCAGGCGCCCATCGCCCAACGCCAACTGGAGCAGGGTGACTGGATGGCGGTGGTGCGACGAAGGGTCCAGACGCCGGCGGGTGTCGAGGCATGCCTGCAACTGGCCCAGCAGGCGATCGATGGCGGTCGTCTTCCCGAGGCCGACGCTTGGATGGAACGCGCGCTTCGGCACCCGGATGTCGGCGACGAGCGCACCATGACGCTGCAGCGGGTTCGCGCGGGGCTCGATGCCATCAACCGACCTCCTGCGTTGACCGCCACCCGCACCGACACGGCCCCGGGGGAGCCCGCCGTGTTCGAGGCGATCTGGTCGCAGTCCCTCAACTCCGCGCCGTCCACGACGGAGTCCGGTCGGACCGCCGCCAGCACCGGGCCCACAGCATCGACGCGATTCGACGTGAACGAGTTGCTGTGGTCCGACGGCACCACGGTCCGGTCGTTCGATCGCTTCAGCGGGAGCCAGATCTGGGAGCACGCGTTGGTGCGGCCGCCGGCCGGTTCGGGAGCCATGCCCGGTGAGCCGGCATCCCTTGCGTGGGGGGGCGACCGTGTGGTGGTGCTGCCCGGGTTGGCGGGTTCGGATGGTCGCACGGTTCCCTCAAGCGTGGTGGCGTTGGACCGAGCCAGCGGTCGCCCGGCGTGGCAGGTGGCCATGGAGCGACTCGTGGAACCGGCGCTGCAGGAGCTGTTTCCACACGGTGACGTGGTGGTGGCCGGAGATGCCGCCGTGGTGCAGGCCCGCCGCAGCAGTCAGCAACTGGAGACGGCGGCATGGCTGCTGGCCTTCGACCTTCGGGATGGATCGTTGCGATGGTCGCGACCGCTCGGCGCGGCCGGAGGCGTCCGTCTTTCCATGTCGCGTCCACTCTCTTCGCCGACCATGCTGGGCTCGGACGTGATCGCTGGAAGCAGTCTGGGCGTGGTGGCCCGGGTGGGATCCGCGCTGGGAGAACTCCGCTGGCTGCGCACGTGGCCAGCGCCCTTGCGTGAGCCCGCGTCCGTGCCCGTGTCGTGGCAACTTCCTTCACCCGTGACCGACGGGCGGATCGTGGCATGGCTCGCACCCGATGGCGAGACGCTGGTCCTGATGCGAGCCGAGGATGGCGCCACGCTGCAGACGATCCAGACCGGGCCAGGCACGGACCTGGGCACGGTGCGCACGCTGGAATTCGTGGGCCCCACGCTGCTGGCGGTGGGTGATGATGTCACGGCGGTGTCCACGGATGCTCCCGACCGGGCCGTCTGGAAACTGTCGTCGATCGATCCGGAGTCCCTCGGCACCATCCGCGGACGCGTGACGCCCGGCACCCTGGGCGATGGAACCCTGGTTGCCGTGATCCCCCTGGAGGCCGGCGTACGGATCGTGGATCCGGGCACGGGTTCCATCGTGGGTCGCTGGAACATCGCTGGTGGAGGCCAGCCCGCGCTGCAGCAGGGACAACTGGCGCTCGCTGGCGACCGTCGGCTCTCGGTGGCGATGCCGGCCCGTGAGGGTGAGCGGCTGCTGCGGGATCGTCTTGCCGAGATGCCGACCGATCCCCGCCGAGGCATGGCGTTGCTGGAACTGGGCCTGGCTTCATCCCAGCCGGAACTGGTGATCGAGGGCGCCCGCGCCGTGCAGGTTGCGATGGAGCGACCGGAGGGCCAAGGATCGATCACCGTGCGGCAGGAGGTGGTGCAGCGGCTCACGGCCTCCGACCTGGTGGACGGACTGGCCGAGCGGGAGGCCCGGCAACTTCTCGAGATCGCCGGCGAGATCGCTCGATCCACCCCCGAGCGACTGTCCGTGGTGCTGGCCACGGCCGAACTCGATGCCCGCTCCGGCCGTCCGGATGAGGCGTTGGCGGCGTGGTGGAGCGTCTGGGCCGATCCGGCGATGCGACTCGAGCGACTCGCGCCCGAGAACGGGCGCGTGGTGGCCGCCGGTCCTCATGCCTTGGCGCGCGGTGCGATCGCTGGCCCGGATATCCGGCGGCAACTGGCACGGCGGCTCTCGGCCGCTGCGGAGTCCGAATCCGATCCGCTGGAGCGGCTCAGGCACCTTCGGGCCCTCTCCTCGCTGCAGGGCGTCGATACGTTCCCGCCAGCCCCGTCGCCGAGCCAGCCCGATTGGCTTCTGCGGGCGCTGGCCGCGCTGCCGGGCGGCAAGGCCGAGCCTGTGCCGGGCGTGTTGCCCTTGGGGACATCTGCCCTTTCGCTGCCGGGATCGCTCGTGCCGGAGGGACCGCAGGCCCGTCTGGAGCGACCCCTCGACAGTGTGCTGCTTCGTGACGGATCGGAACTCATCCTTCGGTCAGGTCCTGAACTGGCCGAGCGATGGCGAGCGGCCGGGGCGGATCGCAATGGACTGGTCGCGGCGTGGCAGCCCTCGCTGGTGCTCTGGTCGTCGCGCGGCGCCGACGACGGCACCTTGTTCGCCCTCGATCCCGTCACGGGTCAGGAGCGTGGCCGTGTGGCCAGCGTGCAGTCGATCCTGCCTGCACCCCAGGCCATGCGCACGCAGGTGGACTGCCTCCGCTGCGGGGAGAACCTGCTTCTGCTCCGCGCCGACGGCGCCATGGCATGTCTGGCGATCGAGAACCTGCAGCCTCGGTGGAGCGAACCCGGCGATGGCCCGACACTGTGTGCGGATGCCTCGGACTGGTCCCTGGTCACGGTCCAGCCTGGCGATCCCGAAGGGCCAGCACGGGTCGCCCTGCGCAGGGCGGATTCCGGTGAGCTCTGGCTCAGCGGGGTCGTTCCCGAGGCCATCGGCGAGCCACGGTGGGTCCGCATCACATCGCATGGCATCGTGGTGGCGGGTCCGCAGGGCATCGCCATGCTCGAGCTTGCCCCCGGTCTTCCATCGCGTTGGCAGCGCACGGACCCCGCGCTGGCCGGCGCGGAATGCAAGGGTGACTGGGCACCGTGGCTCATCCTCGGCGATCGCCGCGACAGGCTGGTGGGCGTCGATCTGGAGACCGGCACGCTGCAGCGGGACTTCCTGTCTCTGCCGGACGGCAGAAGCCGGCTGGGTTCGGTGGTCGACGTGTGGCCCCTGCACGACGGCCTGCTTGTGCGCCGCGTCGATCGGCTCTCGCTCCACGCCCGAGACGGGGCCATTCGCGGCATCGATGCCACGGCCCGCGAACCCCAGTTCGACCTGATGGCCCCGGTGCGGAATGGGCTTGTGGTGGCGGAGCTGGAGCGGTCGCGCCGAGCCATGGGCCTTGACCCTGAAGGTCGGGTGGCCGCGGGAAACACGGTGCTGCTGCGAACGATGGAGCCGTCCCAAGGGCTTCGCTCCAGCGCAGCATCGATCCGCGTGGACGTGGGTTCGCTGGTGATCCAGGACATCGACGCCATCGAGGGGTGGATCCTGCTCGGCTCGGATCAGGGCACGGTGGCGGTTTCCGCGGCGGATCCGTCGGCCCCGGCACCCCGTTGACAAACCGGGCCCGGGAACGGATAACCCCGTTCATCCCACGGAGGCCACATGCCCACGCACCTGATCGAGGAACCTTGGACCGCGCTGCTCCCGCCCGCTGGCGGACCCATTCTGGCCGTGGGCCCAGGCGACGATGACGACGACGACTTCGATCCCCACCAGGACGACGACGACGACTTTGCCGACGACGACGAGCCGTTCCCCGACGAGTCCGAGGTCGAGCCGGCCGACGATTCCGAGGAAGAGGAGGACGACGACGACTTCGGGGACGACTTCCTGGACGACGACGAGGACGAGGAAGAAGAGGAGGAAGACGAGGAAGACGAGGAAGACGAGGAGGAAGAGGAGGACCTCGAGGAAGACGAGGACGAGGAAGAATTCGACGAGGACGAGGAAGGCGACGAGGAAGGCGACGAGGAGGAAGACGACGAAGAGGACGAGGAAGACCTCGACGAGGACGAGGAAGAGGAAGACGAGGAGGACTGAGCCTTCCTCTGGCCGCGCTCACTCGGGCGATGGATCGCCAAGTCGCAGTCGACTCACCGTCATCCCGTCGCCGGACGGTCCTGCCAGAATGAATCCCTGGCGGTCGCGCCCCCGGCAGGTCCACAGGCCGGGAATCAGCTTCAGGGGGGCCATGCCGGGCTCGGGTGGAACCTCCTGCATCACCAGCTGGTCCGGCAGCGAAACGAGCGCCGTGGCCTCACCGTCCATCCAGGCGGAGACCGACCCCTCTGCGAGCAGGGTGACGCGGTCGGCCCGTGGGTTCCAGATCGCCATCCGCCTCAGTTGGGGGTGAAAGAACACCAGGCCCGCGGGTCCGGCGGCACGATCGGCCGGAACACCCTCCAGCACCTGCCATGCGGTGCGTGGCGTGGCCCGGATCGAGAGCCGTTGGCGAAGCATCGCCGGCTCAGCCTGGCTCGTCGTGAGATGTTCGCCCGGTCGAATGGGCAGGAAGGCCAGTTCCAGGATGCCGTCGCGCAGGCTGCAGGCGTAGATGCCTTCGGCAGCCACCACCGGCATCAGCCAGCTCTCGCCCTCCCGGCGCGGAAAGTCGATGCGCCCCTCGGGTCGCTGCACGGACAGGCCTAGGCAGGTCTCGTCCAGGGACCGATGGCACCAGCCCATCTCACCCCGAGGCCCCAACGTGCCGAAGGCATTCACGCGGGCATCCTGGATCATCCAGGTCGGCTCCGAGCCATCCCACGTCGCCCGTCCGATCCATCGCGAGCCATCCTCCCGGATCGACTCGACCAGCACGCCGCGATCGTCCGCCTGGCGTCCCAGCAGCAGCCGGTCGCCCAGCTCCCAGCCTGAACCCTCGGGCAGCGGTCTCGCCGCCACGGACGCGTTGAGGGCCACGTTCCCCGGATTGCCCACGAGCATCGACCAGTCCGCGTTGCTCCGCGCCTGCCACGCGATCCGATCGCCGGCGGGTGAGACCAGGGGCAATCGAAAGCCGTCCGTGCGCACCGATCCGAGCGCCTCCAGACTCAGCCGCAGCGAGGTGTCGCGGATCACCGCACCATCCGGACTTCGGATCAGCACCGAGCCGCTGGAGCGCGGCATCAGGACCTTGGGCGGTCCTGCGGGTTCCGTGCTGGACACGCAGCCCGCCAGCAGAATCAACGCCATCCGAAGAAGGCGATGCGGGCTGGCCGGCGGCTCAGAGATCCAACGGCGTGTCATGCACGGGTGGCGTGGGTTCCGGCGGACGTGAAGGCGGCGCAGGCGCCACCGTCGGCTGGGTCGCCGGCCCCGGTGCGTCCGGCAACGGGGCTGGGGTCGGCATGGAGTCCTCAAGGGGCGGCAGGGGAGCCGCCTCGGGGCTGCTGGCGGGAGCCGTCTCCCCTTCGGCCTTGTTCAGGCCGGCCTTGCGCTGCATCTCCTGAACCTTGGTGTCAAGCGGCTTCTCGAGCGTCCGCAGCCGTTCCAGCTCGTTCACGTTGTAGTTGGTGTCGTTCTCGTCGGGGTTGTCGACCACGATCGGCGTCACGAACAGCACCAGCTCGCTGGTGGTGGTCAGGCTCTCGGTGGAACTGAACACCCAGTCCAGCACCGGCACGTCACCCAGCAGCGGCACCTTGGTCTTGGCCTTGGCCTCGCTCTCGGTGCGGATGCCGCTGATCACGATGGTCTGGCCGTTCTTGACCGTCACCGTGGTGTTGGTCTGGCGGCGGTCGATGGTGGGGTTGTTGCCGGGGGTGTTGGCGGAACTCACCCGGGCCAGGTTGCTGTAGAGCACCTCGACCTCCATGGCCACGTTGCGATCCTTGGTGATGCGCGGACGCACATTCAGGCCGATGCCCACGGCGATCTGGCTGAAGCTGGCGGTGGTGCCGCCGCCCGTGGCGGCACCGGTGGTCTGACCGGTCTGGAAGGGCACGTCGGCGCCATCGAAGAACTTGGCCTCGCGGTTGTCGCTGGTGAACACGCGAGGCTGCTGCAGGATTCGCACGTTGGTGTTCTCCTCGAGCGCCTGAAGCACCACCGTGGCGGGCACGCCAAAGCTCAGGATGCTGGTGGTCAGGTCCCCGATGAAGTCCACGTTCTCGCGACTGCCGCGGTACATCTCGCCGTTGGCCAGGTTGCCGTTGATCACCACCGCGTTGTTGGGGTTGGTGGGCAGCACCTGACCCGCCTGGCCGAACCGCAGCCCGAAGGCGAACTCGTCGCCAAGTTCCACCTCCGCCAGCACCGCGCTGATCATCACCTGGCGGCCCGGGCGGTCCAGTTGCTCGATCACCTGGACCAGGCTCTGCTGAATCTCCGGCGCCGCCAGCACCAGCAGGCTGTTCTGTTCGGCGTTGGGCACCACGCGGGTCTTGCCCACCAGTGAGCTCACCTCGGTCTGCTCCTGGGCTCCGGCGCCTCGGGCGTTCTGCCACGGGAACCGGATCTCGCCGCCCGGGGTTCCGGGGGTCCCCGAGCCCGGAGCCAGCGAACTGCTGCTGGTGGTGGCGGGATCACTGCCTCCACCGGCCGTCTGGAAGTCGATGCCGCTCAGGCCCTCCTGGGGAGCCCGGATGCCCGTGCCCGTGCCGGCTTCGGCCAGCAGCGCGTTCAGGATCTCCGCCACCTGAATGGCGCTGGCGTACTTCAGGTCCACCTGCAGGGGCAGGCCTGCCTGGAGCGGCTGATCGATCGATTCGATCAACTCGTCCAGCCAGGCGAAGTTGTCGGGCGTCTTGGTCACCACCAGCAGGCGGTTGGAGTCCGGGTAGGCCTCGATTCGGAACACGTTGGAGACCGCCACGTCGGCACTCGACTCGCCGCCCGCGCCGCCCGCTGCACCGGCGCGGCCGCCTCGACCCGCCTGCTGGCCAGGGGCGCCCGCGAACGGACGCGACGTGCCGCCCGCGCTGCCACCCTCGAGCAGGCTCTGCAGCAGGGTCCGCACCTTCAGCGGATCGGTGTACTTCAGGTCATAGAGCCGGAACGGCTGGCCATCGCTGGTGATTGGCACGTCCCAGGCCGTGGCGATCAGCTTCTGGATCTGCTCCATCACCTCGGGCTCGGCCCGCACGGTCATGGAGTTGGTGGCTGGCAGCACCGTGACCACCAGCTGCTCGCTGGTACCGCGGATCAGGCCCTCGCCGCTGGCGCCGCCACGACGGCCTCCCGGCTGGCCCGGCTGGCCACGTGGCTGCGGCGGTTGACCTGGCGCCGCCGCGACGTTCCCTCCGACGGTTCGTGCGGCGAACAGTTCCTGGATGATGGTGGAGATCTGCGAGGCATCGGCGTACTTCAGCTTGAAGGTCTCGGTCCGCACGTCCAGATAGGCCGGCACGTCGAGCAGGTCGATCAGACGCTGCAGTCGCTTGGCCAGGCCGATGTCGCCCTCGAGCACGATCTGGTTGGAGTTGTTGTCCACGCTGGCACGGGCGTAGTCGGGCAGCGAATCCTGGAACTGGTCGTAGACGTTCTGGGCCTTGGTGTTGCGGATCCGGAACACCTTGATGCAGATGTTGCCGTCCTCTGGCTGGTCGTAGACGTTCACGTCGGGCCCAAGCACCGCGATCGGCTGGAGCTTGTTGATCTCGGTGAGCAGGTCCAGCATCACCACCTTGTCGGTCTCCACCACGCCGACGCCCGCCAGGCGGAACGACTGGAAGAGCAGGTCCAGCGCGTCCTGCCGGCTCACTTCACGGTCCATCACCAGTGTGATGGTGGTGTTGCGCACCTGCTGCATGCGGAGCATCACGGCCTTGCCGGTGGTCTCCACGATGAAGGGGATGGTTTCCTCAAGCTTGGTCTCGCGGAACGTGAGCTTGACGCGGTCCTGGGGAACGTCACGTCGGCTCTTGCGCATGCCCTCGGGCGGTGCGCCCTGCAGGAAGCCCGGCTCGATGATCTCCGCCCCCTCCAGCGTGGCCAGGGGGGGTTCGATCACGATCGGCTTCGCAACCTCATCAAGCACCTCGGCCGCTTCCGTCGCCTCCTCATCCTCCGGCTCCGCGGAAGGTTCCTGAATCGCCGGCATGGACACCGCGGCGGTTCGTTCCACTGGCATGAACGCGGATGGCACGGCAACGGCGGCCGATGGAGCCGGCAGGGCGTCAATCGGCGTGGCCGTGGGCTGCGGGGCCGGTGCCGGACGCGATGGTCGCGAGCCGGAGGGCTGGGCCCACACGGGGGTCGGGGTGATTGCCAGAACCGCCACCAGAGGCAGCATCAGGAGTCCGTCGTGGAGTTCTCGCATGCGTGGCAACGGTGGTTTCTCCAGGTGCTCGGGCGGAAACTTGGGACGGCCCGGAGGGTAGTCCAAACCGACGCGTGGCGAACGAATCACTCGGGGGCGGATTGCCCCTGGAGTTCCTTCATTCGGCTCGCCAGGGCGTCGTACTCCGAATTCATCCGTTGCCTTTCGGACTCCGGCAGGTCCCTGCGAATCCTGGCCCGGGCCACGGCCTGCATGGCGGCCTGAACCTCGGCCTGCGTCATGGCCGCAAGCCGCTCGGGATCGATCGAGGGCGGTGCAACAGCCGCCGGGGACTCGGTGGGCGGGGCTCCAGAGAGCTCCTCGGCGGGTCGGGCGCCTGGGGGAAGCGGCGGCTGGACCGGAGCAGGGGGCTGGGGCGTGGAGCCAGCCACCGGCTCGATGCCGGGCACCGTCTTGCGGGAGCCCCAGGACTCGCTGAAGAAGCTGTCGGATCCACGGTCCCACAGCGGGACCTCGTACTCGCCGCCGAGGTAGCCCAACTGGACCTTCCACGGCGCATCGGAGGCGATCACGCGCACGCCTGCGTCTTCCTGGCCGATGCGTACGCGGGAGCCGTTGGCGAACAGGATGGTGTCACCGATCGCTGCCACGGGCTGCGGGCCTGAGTAGGTTGCCGGTGGTCCCACGGGCTTGGGAGGCGGAGGTGGCTTGGGAGGCTCCACAGGCTTGGGCGGCGTGCGGCGCACCGGCGCCGCAGGCATGAAGAACCCGCTGCGACCGTCGAAACGCTTGCGTTCCACCTCGGCCATTCGCTCGTGACGCTCCGACGCCTCCTTCAGGGCGGAGGCCGGATCGATGCTTCCCCCGAAGGTGAGCGCGGCCCACAGCAGCGAGCCAAATGCCCACAGGCCCAGACCGCCCAGCACCACGGCGCCGGCAGCGGCGACGCCACTGAAGGGGGTCCAGCGCACGCCTCGGGGTGGACGGATCCAGTCTGGAAGCCGTGTCATGAGAGGCCTCGCGATCGTCTGGCTCCGACCACCCAGGCCTCCACGGTCAGCCGAACACCCACCTTGCGGTCACCTTCCTTGCGCTGGATGCGGATCGAACGCACGCTCTCGATGTGGGGGCTGGCCTCGAGTCCCGCGATGATTGCACTGGCGGCCTCAGGCGAGGACTCGAACTGCAGTTCACCGGAGACTCGAGAGAGCCGCTGGCCACCCACCACGGCGTTGCCCCCCAGGCTGCTGCTGGCCCGCTGCGCGTCGTAGCTGAATTCGCTCACCCGGTTGCGCTTGACCACCTCCACGACCGCCTGAGCCATGGCCTCGGCGCCCTCGCTCTCGCCGCCCGGCGGGTCAAGCGGCCCGAAGATCTCCGCGGCCCCCATGGTGGCGGCATCGCCCCGGCCCGCGATCTCGCGAGCGTCCGCCAGCACCCGCTCCATCCGGTCCGCCCGCTCGGCCCAGGAGCGAGCCCAACCCCAACTCCAGGTCTCCAATGCCAGCCACAGCAGCAGGATGCCGATGCCGGCCACCGCCAGCTTGCCCGCTGGCGGGAGCGCGCGGAAGCGATCCACGCTGGGCTGGACATCGATCGTCAGGCGTGACTTCATGGGGCCAGCTCCCGCGTTCGCCTCATCAGCTTGTTGAACTCCTCGCGAAGCCGCTTCTCCGTCTCTTCGTCGGGTGCCCGCTTGCGAGCCATCGCCACGCGGCTTGCCGCTTCCTGAGCCTCGGGCCGCGTCATGGCCGCGATCTGTTCATCGCTGAGTGGCGCGGGGATCGGGGTCTCGGCGTCACTCGAGGCGGGTGTCCGCTCGCTTCGGCGGGCAAGCCCATCGCCCGACGAGGCTGGCCTTCCCGAGCGGCGGATGCCACGGTTGCCGCGTGCGGCACCGGCATCCACGGCCTCGCCATCGCCGGCCGACTCCACGGAAACCGCCGTGTCCGCCTCCACGGGCTCGGTCACCGCGGGGGCTTCCGCGGCTGGAGCCGGCGAAGCGGATCCCTCCGATTCGGGCTCCTGCGAGGACGTGAGTTCCTGCGAAGGCGGCAGTTCCGCCGTGGGCGGCGGCTCCGGAGCGGGCTCGACAGGCTCGGCCGGACCGTAGCGGCGTTCGGCAAGCGTGCGGCTTCCAAAGTCCTGCTCCTCGGGCCAGTTCGGCCGCAGGGTGGGCCGGCTCACCACCGCCGAGAGCGTGAAGCTCACGCTGCCCTTGCTGTCCGGCGGATCCCACTTCTTCTGGATCTTGTCGAAGATGCGGCTGTCGCGCATCTGCCGCTCCATGAGCAGGATCACCTCGGTTCCATCCTTGCCGTCGTGGGGCCGAGCCACGCCGCGCACCATCACGTTGCGATCGAGCGAGATCTGGATGTCGTCCCAGTCGATGCCCTCCGGCGTCACGCAGGCGAGGTCGCCCAGAAGCTTGCCCATGGGCCACGCGCGCCGCTGCAGTTCCCCGTACAGCGCCACACGCTCTCGGTGCGACTGGATGGCCCGCTCCCGCTCGGCCAGATCGCCCACCTTCCACTCCAGCAGCAGCAGTCGGGCCCCGGAAACCAGTGGCGGAACGATGGCCAGTGCCAGCACCGCCGCCACGGCCAGCCGCAGCGCCACGGTCCGGTCGGCGAGGCGGTTGAGCAGATCCCCGAGCGCGCCAGCCCGCTCGCCGGCCGGCTGTCGGCGCAGCGAGACCAGCGGTCGCAGCGGGCCGAACCAGGCCAGCGCTGCACCGGCGGCAAGGCCGTTGGACCGCCACCACGTCGGTTCGGCATCGGCTTCCACGCATCGGGTCAGCAGCCGCTGGTCGTGTCGCGTACAGCCAAAGCCGCCTTCGTGCGCCATCCGCAGTGCTTCACGCAGGTTCAGCAGCAGTTCCTCCAGCCGCACCGCGTCGGCCCCCCGAGCCACGGCGCTCTCCACCACCGCCAGCTCAGCCGCATCGGGCCAGGCCGAAGGATCCAGCTGGGTGGAACGCAGCACGATGCCATCGGCCACGCGCAGGGCGAAGGCGATCCGATCATGATCCGGTGCCACGCTCAGCAGCGGCCCTTCGGCACCGGCCTGCAGCAACGCCGCCAGCGCGGCCACGTCGCCAGCGAAGAGCGGATCGCCGTCGGGCGGCAGGTCGCGCGGTGCATCGACATCATCATGACCCTCGGGCCACTCCACCACCACGCCACGACGCGCCGCACCGCCGTCCTCGGGCAGCACCACATGGCCCGATCGCCACGATGGCAGGTTGCCAAGCTGCAGGGCGCCCACCTGCAACTGCAGCGCGGCCTCCAGCTGCGTCTCGGCCGCCTGGGGCAGTTCGATCACCCGACTGAGCGCGTGGCCCGCGGGAAGGAGCACCACCGCCGCTCCCGGCACCGGCACCGTCTCGGACTCGGGCTGCCGCCAGGGTCCCGCCGGTCTGACGCCGGTCTCGACCTTCTCGAACACCAGCGGTTCTGCGCCAGCGTGCGGCACAACCACGACCTGATTGGCAAGGCTGGGATTTCGAATGCGTCGCTTGGTCACGGCTCTCGATACTCCAGGATCCTGACAGGCACTTCGGAACGATCCACGGATACCACCATTTCCGATTCCACGCCGCTGGACCGGGCCCGTCCGCGGCAAGCGATGGTGTAGACGCTGCTGCTCACATCGGCCACCTGGGCCAGAAGCACCAGCTGGGCCGGATCCGCACCCGGAAGATCGACCAGATCCGCAAGGCTCGTGATCCCCTCGGTGCGGGCCGCCCGTCGCGTCAGGATGGCGTCGGCCAGGCGGGTCTCCAGTTGCAGCACGTCGATCAGCAGGTTCCGGCTGGCCGTGTTCAGATTCACCTTTCCGGCCGTTGGCAGGCGGCGGGAGCGCGAGTCGGAGAGGGCGCACTCGTTCATGATCGCGCGAAGCTGGTCCCTGCTCAGGTCCTTCACGCCGCTCTGGGCCGGTGCACGGGTGTTGCGCCCCACGGTGCTTCGTCCCGTGCGGCCCGCGTTGCGATTGGTGGCCGCACCGCTGTTGTTCAGCTGGCCAAGAGGCGTGGCCAGAAACTGCCCGAGCGTGGCCGTGCCCCGTCGCGCATAGGCCTGGATGGCCGCGGCCTGCTGCGCATCGACGCCGGTCCGGGCCATGATCTCCTCGGGCGAGGCGGCGCGAAGGTCTAGCCGCTCCTGGCCGCCCAGCGTGAACTTGGATGGACGACTGATGGCAGTGAGGTAGCCGCTCCAGCCCGCGTCCAGCACCCCATCGGGCCGGTCATCCGGGAGACTCCGGTTGCCGTCATCCTCGTTCGGATCCATCCGCCCGTTCAGGTTCCAGTCTTCGCCGCGCACCGTCTTGGGCCACGCGCCGGCCACCAGTTCCAGCTCCGCGATGCTGCGGAAGTCGCCGTTTCGCGGCGCGTAGCCCAGGTCGCGGTTCATGTAGAAGGCGCGCTCCGCACCCAGGCCTTGTGGCTCGTCGTCGGCGTCTCGCCAGTCCATGATCGAGTCCACCACGTCCAGCGTCATGCCCGGCAGCGCCTCCAGCTGCCCACGGCTGGCCAGGTTGATGTTCAGCTTGGCGTGCTCGTCCATGGGGCCGGCCCATGCTCGGCCATCGATGAAGTGGCGAATGTCCCAGGTGCCGGTCTCCACCTCGCCCAGGGCGTTGGCCTCCAGGTCCCGGATCAGGGCCTTGGGATCGCCCGCATCGGGATTGAGCGTGTGCCACTCCATGATGGCGATCATGGTCTCCACCCCCGCTCGGGCTGCCCATCGGGCCTGCACGCGCGCCAGGGACTCCCGGCCGATCGCCGCCTGTCGGAATGCGACCACCTGTGTTGCCGCCACGATGACTGCCGCGATGGCGATGGCCCAGATCACGGTCAGCGTGACCATGCCGCGTTGTTGGCGGGGGCCCATCATGACGGTCCTCTCGCACCGCCGGGGGGACGGAATGGCACGTTGCCGCCGCTGCCGCGTCCGCCGCCTCGACCTGCACCGCGTCCCGGGCCGCTTCCGCCCGGCATGAATCCACCGCCCCGCCCGGGCGTCACGCGGCCGGGCGCAGGCTGGCCCGGACCCGCAGGCAAGCCCGGCCCGCCCAATTCGCCCTCGGCGGGCATCGCGCCTCCCACGGCGGCCGCGCCCTCCTCCGCTGCGGCATCGGCTGCCACCACCGGCTCCTCCATGGGTGGCATCACGCGGTCGATCGGGATCTCGGTGCGCAAGGTGACCAGCGACCTCGGGTTCTCCAGGGCTGGTTCACCCATGCGCGCGCCGGAGGCGGTCACGGTGACCCGCACCGACCAGGGCAGGCCGTCGATGTCGCTGTCCCACTCCTGTCGCCACGCGCTGCCGTCGTAGGCCTCAAGCCGCAGCGACACGATGCCATCACCCAGCGGCTCGGCCACGCCGCCCGCCGCCTCGAACTGATCCGGGACCGGATCGCGGCGTCGCCACAGGGACGGCCCCTGGCCATCGGTCTCGATTCGGTACTGGGTCTCGTACTCCTGGCCCTCGCCGCTGTAGTCGATCGGACGGGCGGGCCGCAGCCGCTGGCTGAAGGCCAGTAGCTGGTCGCGGTCGACCTCGCGTCCCTCCAGCGACCCGGTCTCCGGAGCCAGGCGGAAGCGTGTGTGGAACAGGTCGTCGCTTCGAAGCATGCTCTGCACGTCGCGGCGCAGGTGCTCCAGCGCGTCCGTGGCCCGTCGCGTGGCCGTCATGCGCAGGTGGGCCACGTCGCGGGCGCGTCCCAGCTGCGAGAGGCTGGTGGCGATGGCCGCGGTCACGATCGCCGCGATCGAGATCGCCACCACCAGCTCCAGCACCGTGAAGCCGCGTCGTGACTCAGCCATTGGTGCCGCCTCCGTTCTCCATCTCCTCGAAGCGCGTGGCGCGATCCAGGGGCACGGTGGGGGCGCGGACAGGCGGCATCTGCTGGTCATCGTGCGGTGCCACGCGCGTGGCGCATCGGAACGCCACGCCATCCGGATCGCGCACCACGGCCAACACGTCGAATGGATCGCCCACCTCGCCGGTCTGAATCTCCACCGTGAACTCCCAGTCCGGCCAGGGTTCCGGCATCCGCCCCCCGGTGCTGCGGGTGCGGGCGAAGGCGTTGGGGCCCTCGGTCACCACCTGGGCCAGCAGCTCGTCCAGCATCGCGGCGGCCATGGCCTCGCGCTCGCCGCGTTGCAGCATGGCCAGGCTCCGCTGGGAGAGCGACACCAGGCCCGCCAGGCCCAGGGCCAGCAGCGCGCCACCCAGGATGGCGTCGAGCAACGCGAAGCCGCGGCGGTGATCATGGCGTGTCCCTCTCACCATGGCTCCTGGTCCATGCCGCGCTTGTCCAGGTCCACGCTCATGCGGGATCCCTCCCGCACCTGGCCGTTGTCGATGCGAGCGGGCATGCTGGCGGAGGGCTCCAGCAGCAGCACGATCTCGCGGTTGTCGGCCAGCAGCCGCATCTCCACGCGGGGCCGCGGGCCGCCCACGGAACTCACGATCCGCCACTCACCCATCGGCAGCCGCTCGCCGTCACTGAACACGTCGACCAGTTCCACGCCCGGTGGCAACCGGTACGCCTGCACGTAGCGATCGGGCGTCCACTGTGGCGGCTCGGCCGGGCGTTCCGGGTCGCTCTCCAGATTCCACAGTTCCACGCAGTCGCTCTCGGGATTGAGCCAGATGGCCGACTGCTGCGCGCCGGTGGCATCGCGGAACGCGAACATGGCCAGCACCTCGCTCAACCGCTCCGCCACCATGTCCGCCTCGCGCCGCGACATGCCCGTGAGTCGAGGCACCACCAGGGCGGCCACCACGGCCAGCAGCGCCGCCACCACGATGAGTTCGACCAGGGTAAAGCCGCGGCGCATGCCCACCCCGCGGTTCAGCGGGCTCCGTTCACGATGTCCTTGCTGTCACCCTCGCCGCCGGGCTGTCCGTCGGCGCCGTAACTGACCACATCGAAATCCCGGTTCACGTTTCCGGGAACCACCACCACGTAGCGGTTGCCCCACGGGTCGATCAGGTTGTTGGCGTTCGCGATGATCGGATTGTCGCCCTCGCAGAGCACGTCCAGCTCGAAGTCGTCGCCCAGGCGGCTGGCGCCCTGCTCGGTCATGTACAGCCGCACCTGCTGGGCCAGGCTGTTCACGTCGGCCTGGGCCTTGCGTTCCTTGGCCACGCCCAGCCAACGGGTCACGTTGGGCACCAGGATGGTGGCCAGCAGGGCGACGATGGTGACGGCAATGATCACCTCGAGCAGGGTGAAGCCCTGACGGGTGCGACGGAAACGATGGTGGGGGCGGTTCATCATGGGCTCTCCAGGGCGTGCAGGCGGGCCAGGGGCCCGGGTTCCAACGTGCTCGAGGGCGTGTGCATGCACGCCTTTCGAGGGATCCCTGACCAGCGGGTCGGGATCCGGTCCGATAGCGTAGCCGCAGCGTTCGGGTTCGGAGCGATCAGGCACCCAGCGCTGACTGCATCTGCAGCAGTGGCAGCAGGATTCCCGCCAGCACGAATCCGGCCACGATCGCCATGAACACCAGCAGCACCGGCGGCAGCGCCTTGGTGAACAGCTTGATGCTGGCGTTCACCTGGCGATCGAAGGCATTGGCGGCGTGCAGCAACATCGTCTCCAGGCGCCCCGACCGCTCGCCGATGTTCACGATCTGGATCAGCAGGGGAGGGAAGAAGCCGCATCGCTCCAGGGGATCGGCCAGGGCCTGGCCGGTGGTCACCTTCTCCTGCACCTGGTCCACCGCCTGCGTCAGCACGGCGTTGCCCAGCGTGTCGCGCGTGATCCGCAGGGCCTGCAGGATCGGGAGGCCCGCGTTCACCAGCGTTCCCAGCGTGCGCGTGAAGCGGGCCACCGCCACGTCGCGCAGCAGCGGTCCGAGCAGCGGCATGCGAAGAAGCACGCCGTCCCAGAGCAGACGGTTGGACGGCCGCGCCAGCCAGCGTTGCACGGCGACCACCACGCCCGCCCCGCCCAGGATCACCATGGGCCACCAGGTGGTCATGAACGCCGCGAACGCCAGCAGGATCCGCGTGGGAAGCGGCAGCACCATGCCGGGCTGCCCGGCAATGGGTGCCATCAGCTGCGGCAGGATCACCGTCACCAGCAGGACCACGCTCGCCATGATCAGTCCAGCCACGATCATCGGATAGATGGTGGCACCGATCAGTTCGCGCCGAAGTTCCACGGAGCGGTCCAGAAGGTCGGCCAGCTGGTGCAGCACCTCGGACATGCGGCCGCTGGCGTCGGCAGCCCGCACCATGCCAACCGTCATGTCGTCAAACGGTGCCCCCCACGCCTGCATGGCCTCGTGCAGCGGACGACCGGCTTCCACCTTCTCGATCAGCGCGTCCAGGATCACCGGTTGCGCCTTGCCCGAGGCCTGCCGCCGCACGGTGCGCAGCGACTGCATGAGCGGCAGTCCGGCCTCCACCGCGGTGGCCACCTCGCGGATCAGGTTGGCCAGCTCGGCCCGCTTCATCGTGGGGCGGCCTGATCCCGGCAACCAGGCGGGCCGCGATGCCGCGGGGGCGTCCGTTCGAGCGGCGACGACCGTCACGGGCTCGTCGCTCTCCAGCCGCAGCGGCGTGAAGCCCCGGGCCAGCACCATCCGCATGGCCGAGGCCTGGTCGGGTGCCGTCACGGTGCCGTTGGCGGAACCTCCGGCGCGATCCAGTCCTTCGTAGCGCCACGTGGCCACGCGTCAGCCCTCGTCCACGTCCTGCGTGGCTCGCAGCACTTCCTCGATCGTGGTCTCGCCGCGCTGGGCCTTGGCCATGCCGTCCTCGCGCATCGTGATGAAGTCCGCGTCCACCAACTGCTTCAGTTCCAGCACGCTCTGGGCCTCGGCGATGGCCGCGCGCAGGGCGGGATTGATGCGTGCCAGCTCGAAGAAGCCGAGTCGTCCGCGGAATCCGCTGCCGTTGCAGGCCTCGCATCCGGCGCCTGCGGTGACCAGGCCACCGAAACGTTCCACCTCGGCGGGCGCGATGCGCACCCGCTGATCGTCGCTCATGGGCACCTGGCGGGCGCACTGGCGGCAGATGCGCCGGCCCAGGCGCTGGGCCAGCAGCCCCTCGAGCACGCTGGCCACCAGGAAACTCTCCGCGCCCATGTCCACCAGGCGTCCCACGCTGCTCAGCGCGTCGTTGGTGTGCAGCGTGCTCAGGATCAGGTGGCCGGTCAGGGCGCTTCGGATGGCGATGTCCACGGTCTCGGCATCACGGATCTCCCCCACCAGGATCACGTCTGGGTCCTGTCGCAGGATGCTGCGCAGGCCGCCGGCGAAGGTGAGGCCACGCTTGGGATTGACCGGGATCTGGTTGATGCCCGCCAGCTCGTACTCCACCGGATCCTCGATGGTCAGGATCTTCTTGCGAGGGTCGTAGAGCTTGTGCAGCGCGGCGTAGAGCGTGGTGGTCTTGCCGCTGCCGGTGGGGCCCGTGACCAGCACCAGGCCGTGCGGTTTGGCGATCAGCCGGTCCATCATGGCCACGTGCTTCTCGCCCATGCCCAGGCTGCGCAGGTCCAGAGGCAGGGCGCTCTTGTCCAGGATGCGCATGACCACGCTCTCGCCGTAGATGGTGGGCACCGTGCTCACGCGGATGTCCACCTTGCGGCCCTCGTAGCGGAGCGAGATGTGCCCGTCCTGCGGCACATAGCGCTCGGCGATGTTCATCTGCGACATGATCTTGATGCGGCCCACGATCGCCGGCTGCAGGTGCTTGGGTGGGCTCGGCTGCTCGATCAGCACGCCGTCCACCCGGTACTTCACCTTCAGTTCGCCCTCGAAGGGCTCGATGTGGATGTCGCTGGTGCGCTTCTGGATGGCCTCCAGGATGAGCAGGTTCACCAGGTTCACCAGCGTGGGCTGCTCGGCCATGCGGTGGACATCGTCGGCCTCGATCGCGTCCAGGTTGTGCTCGCTGGCGGCGTTGGCCAGGTCGCCGTCGCTGGCCAGGCTCTCGGCCATGCGAGCCGCCGTCACGCCGTAGGCCTGCCGCATGAGTTCGCCGAAGGCCTCGGGGGCCACGCCCACCCGCACAAGTGCCCGGCGCGCGATGGCACCGGTCTCGTCCACGGCGGCCAGATCGAACGGATCGGCCATGGCCACGCGAAGGCGGCCGTCCTCCAGCGCAAGCGGCACCACGCGCAATCGCACGGCGGCGTCGGCGGGAAGCAGTCGAACCGCCGCCGCATCGCTCGCCACCGGCTTGTCCAGCCAGATGAAGCCGCATGCCTCGCACCGCTCGCGCAGGCTGCCTGCGGAGGCGGCCTTGAGCAGCATCTCCACCGACTGCCGTGCGTCGATGCCGCTCACGCGTCGTTCCCGGAGCCTGGCCGGCCGGGGCGCTTGCCCGGCGGGTAGTTCGCCGGCGGCTGGTTGGACTCGTTCGCCTCGATGGACTTGCCCTGGATCGGGGGCAGTTCACCTGGTGCGCCATCGCCCTTGCCGCCAAGGGAGGGCGCTCCAGGCACACTCGGCGTCTGACGCAGCGATGGATCGCCAGCGGCCAGCCCCTCCATCTGTTCAGGGGTCAGCAGGGCCTTCACCGACTCCCGTGTCTCGTTGATCAGCTTGGAACGCTCCACCCGGAGCGGCACGATGGTCTCGGGAGCGGGTCGCGGCGCCACGCCTCCATCCTTGGCGGCCCTCTTGGCAGCCATGTTGGCCGCGTCGCGTTCGGGCTTGCGGGGCCCGTCCTCACGCATGGCGGCCACCATGCGCTCACGCAGGTCGGCCAGCTGGCCGCTCCAGGTCACGCGAATCGCCTCGATCCCGGATCGCTGCTCCTCGGTCAGCGAGGGGATCGCCAGGACCGCCTGGAAGAAGCCAGCCAGCGGGTCGGGCTGCCATGCCTCGCGATAGCCGGCCGCCAAGGCGCGCTCGCGAAAGGTGTTTCCGTGCGGAGCCGGGATCACCACGGCCAACTTCTCGATCCACGCGTCCTGCACGTCCCGTACGCCCATGCGGGCCTGCATGATCCGGCCCTGGATGGCGAAGCCCTCGGTAGGGTTGCCCTCCTCCATGGCAGCGGCAAGCGGGCCCACCAGCCCGTCGATGGCGGCGTCTCGCTGCACCAGCGCCGCGTCCAGCGCCAGTTCGTACTCGTCCAGGCTGGGCTGGGCGGCGGCCATGGCATCGGCCGGCAATTCCATCTGCCGCGTCAGGCTGATCAGGTCCAGGCCCTCGCCAGCCAGGTCGCTGTCGGCGAGGGCCTTCTCGCGCCGCATGGCGCGCTCCAGCTTCGGGAACCGCTCCTGCTGCACCTCGCTCAACTGGCCCTTGATGTTGGCCATGAACTCGGTGAACAACTTCTGTTTCTCGGGCAGCCATGCCACGATCGGCTCCATGAGACCCTTGGCGGACCCGCCCTTGGAGGTCATGGCCACCTGCTTCATGCGCTCGATGGTCTGCTGCCAGCCGGTCGTGAAACTCAGGTTGTAGTCGTCGATCAGGCTCTCCATGATCGGACGCTGCCACTCCTCAAGCTGCAGCGTGTCCATGATGAGCAGCAGGTCGCGGGGCAGCACATCCGGGCGGGCCGCCTCGCTCATGGCGGCACGACCTCCGAACTGGGCGGCGACGGGTGAGGCAAGGGCCAACGGGGCGGCCACGATCAGCAATGCAAGCAGCGTGCGCATGGTGTGGTTCTCTACAAGGTGTCTTGGTCAACGCGGTCCGGGCCGCACCTATTGGCCCCAAGATGATGGATTCCGGAGTGAAGACGCCGGAGATGCCCGACGGCAGGCCCATAATCTACGCGACGACAGGGATCCGGTTCAGTCCGAACGAACGGTCCGCTGCTCGATCCGCTTCTCGGAAACCGTGCGGACGATCCGGTCCACGAAGATTCCGGGTGTGTGGATCTGGTCAGGATCCAGTTGCCCAACATCGACCAGTTCCTCCACCTCCGCCACGGTGACCGTGCCGCAGGTGGCCACCATGGGGTTGAAGTTGCGGGCGGTCTTGCGGAACACCAGGTTGCCGAACCGGTCGCCCTTCCATGCCTTCACCAGGGCGAGATCCGCGCGGATGCCTCGCTCCATCACGAAGGTCTCGCCGTCGAACAACTCGGTGGGCTTGCCCTGCGCCACCACCGTTCCGACACCCGTGCGCGTGTAGAACGCGGGAATGCCCGCGCCGCCCGCCCGCAGTCGCTCGGCCAGCGTGCCCTGCGGGCAGAACTCCAGTTCCAGCTCTCCGCTCATGAACTGTCGCTCGAATTCCGCATTCTCGCCCACGTAACTGGAGACCATCTTGCGGATCTGGCGGGTCTTCAGCAGCAGGCCAAGGCCCCAGTCATCGACTCCCGCGTTGTTGCTGATGCAGGTCAGGCCCGAGGCGCCGCTGTCCCTCAGCGCCAGGATCAGCTGTTCGGGGATGCCGCACAGCCCGAAACCGCCCACGGCCACGGAGATGCCGTTCCGTGTCAGGCCGGCGAGCGCCGCCGACGCCGTTGGAAAGACCTTCTCGACTGCCATGCGGCGGAGTGTAGTGAGCGGCGACCGGCGAGTAGCCTCGATCATCTCGTGTTCCTGATCCTGCTGCTGATCCTGCTCTCGGCGCTGCCGGACGCCATGGTGGTGCCGGTCCTGCGGGACCTGCTGGCGGATCGATACGGCGTGTCGGGCGCGGCGGCGCAGGGATTTCTGGCCGTGAACCTGCTGGGCGCGGCCGCGGCCATTCCACTGGTCCGATGGGCTGCTGGACGTGCGCCGGCCTGGAGCCTGGCGGCAAGCGGTGCGGTGGCGGATGCGGCGCTGCTTGGGCTGATGTGGCTGCCGATCGGCTTCGCCCCAACCCTGGCGGCTCGGGCCGTGGAGGGCGTGGCGGACGTGCTGACCTTTGCGGCGCTCTTCCAATTGCTGGGCCGCGCGGGTGGAGG
>JBJOGW010000086.1:0-17033 GCA_046048055.1 Planctomycetota bacterium | reverse complement strand
TGGCCGCGGCGGATGCCGATCGAACCTCCCGCAAGCGGGCACGCGACACGGCCATGCGTCGATGCGATGCCGAGGTGGCCGAGGGACGATGGCGTCGCCGCAAGCTGGTGCCGGTGCTGGCAGCCTTCGATCGCAAGGTGGCCCTGGCGCCGGCCAAGGGAGACGCGGTGACCACGGCGGTGCGCACGCTGCTCGAGGAGTCGCTGGCCTGCTCGACGACGGCGCTCTCGAGCGGCTCGCTGGCCGTGCGGCTGGCCGATGGCGTGGGCCTGGCCGCGGCGGCGTCGGATGCGGAGCCCGAGACGCTTGGGCCCGGTGAGGGTGGCGACGGGCAGGAGGGACGCCCAAGTCCGCCCTGGTGCGACGAGAGTCATCCGATGGACTTCCTGGGGAATGCGTTCCTGCTGTGGGCATGGTGGAAGTCCGAGCGTGATGCGCCCGCGGACGAGCACGGCACGGTGATCCTGCGCAAGGCGATCGAGTTCGCCTGTCCGTGGGACAGCACCGGGAGCGTGGTGGTGCGATCGGATGATCCGGCGGCCCGACTCGAGGTCCGGACCGCCATGCGGTGCGGGAAGTGGCCGCGTCGCGCGGGACTGATCCTGGCACGCGAGGGCGAGGCCTGGGAGTTCACGCTGCATGCGGACCGATGGGAAGTCTCGGGCCTTCGGCTTGCCGCGCCCGAGGCGGCACCCGCGTCGCGGCGCGAGGCGATCGAGGGCCGCCTCGAGGGGATCCGGGCATTCGACACGGCGCTGGTGGATCTCTACTCGAGTTTCCTCCGCGAGCGGCTCGGGCCATCCTGGTCCGCGGCGCGCGCCTCGCTGGCTCGCTGGGTGCGCGAGAGCAAGCCACGAATCACGCGCGAGGCGGTGCTGGCGGATGGATGATCAGGCGAGGGCCTCGAAGCCCGATGGCTCCGGCGTTTCGCACCGGCCGGCGTCGGTGTCGGCGGTGCGCACGGCGTCGATGAAGGCCCGCACCAGCGACAGGTCCTTGGTTCCCCGGACGCGTTCCACGCCACTTGACACGTCCACGGCCCACGGCGCCGCCGCCGAGATGGCCTCGCGGACGTTGCCTGGATCAAGGCCTCCCGCCAGGATCAAGGGTCGATGATCCATCCAGCCGGGCCGGCTCCATCGCCACGGCTGACCCGATCCGGATGCCGGCGCATCCAGCAGCCACGCGCACACCAACCGATGCGGCGGGCGGGTCACGGCATCCCCGGAAACGCCCAGGATGCATCGGCGCTCCACGCTCGAAGGATCTCCGTGGAGCTGGACCGGGCCCGGCCAGGTCCTCAGGAAGGCCAATCGACGCGCGTCGGCGGGATCTCGGTCCACCACCACCGCCCGGGTTCCGGCCTCTCGGGCGATTTCGAGCGCCAAGGGCTCGTCAACCTGTCGCGAGGACCCGGCGGCGACCACCACGCCGATCGCGTCGGCGCCCATCGCGAGGATCGCCGAGGCCTCGTCAGGTGAACGGATCCCGCAGATCTTGATCATCGTGCGGCGGCGGTTTTCCGGAGGCGGCATCCTTCCTAGACTAGACATCTCACCCAGGAGCATCCGATGAGCCTCGCCACCGCACCAGCACCGTCGTTCGACAAGGGCCTCGCCAACACCGTCGCGGCCGAGACCCAGATGAGTTTCATCGATGGCGCCAAGGGCGTGCTGGAGTACGTGGGCATCGACATCGACGCGCTGGCCCGAAGCAGCACCTTCGAGGAGACGGTGTTCCTGCTCTGGAACCGGCGCCTTCCGACGCAGGCCGAGTTGTCCGCCTTCACCGAGGAACTGCGGGCCGAGTACGCCCTGCCGACGGGGATGCTGGACCTGATCCGCTCGATGCCTCGTGGCGCCACGCCGATGCACGCGTTGCGAACCCTGGTGAGCGCGCTGTCGCTGTTCGACACCGAGGCCGATGCGGACGGTGAGGAGGCCAACACCCGCAAGGCCATCCGAATGCTGGCCAAGACGCCGGCATTGATCGCAGCCTTCGACCGTCACCGCAAGGGCAAGCCGGTGATGGCCCCGGACGCGTCGATGTCGATGGCCGCCAACTTCCTCTGGATGCTGAACGGTGCCCGTCCGACCGACGCCGTGGCCAAGGCGCTGGACGTCTGCCTGATCCTGCATGCGGACCACGGTCTGAATGCCAGCACGTTTGCGGCCCGCGTCACGATCAGCACGCTGAGCGATCTTTATTCCGCGATGACCACCGCCATCGGCACGCTCAAGGGGCCGCTGCACGGCGGTGCCAACGAGGAGGTGATGATCATGCTGAAGGAGATCGGCTCGCTGGACCGGGTCGAGGCCTACGTGATGGATCGCCTTGCCCGGAAGGAGCGGATCATGGGCTTTGGTCACCGCGTCTACAAGGCGTATGACCCGCGGGCCACCTACCTGAAGACCTTCGCGCGGCAGGTGGCCGCCGACACCGGCAACCTGCCGCTGTACGAGATGAGCCGGCGCATCGAGGAGATCATGGCGCGTGAGGTGGCGGCCAAGGGCATCTACCCCAACGTCGACTTCTACTCCGCCACCACGTACCACAGCATCGGCATCGATCTGGACCTGTTCACCTGCATGTTCGCCATGAGCCGCATCGCCGGGTGGGCCGGCCACTGCATCGAGCAACTCGACGGCAACCGGCTCATCCGCCCGGCGGCGGCCTACGTGGGACCGCACGGTCGGCCGTACACGTCCATCACCGATCGCTGAGCGCGACGGACCCGCGGGCCTCGACGCCTCACCTAGATCTCGAGCACCTGGCCCTGCTGCAGGCAGGCGATCGTTGTGCAGGTCGGGTCGAAGTCATCCGGCATGTGGATCAGCCGAAGGCGGTTTCGCACATCCGCCGGGAGTCCGTTGAGCGACTCCACCGGCGTATGGAACGGGCCGGGACTCACCTCGTGCACCACCAAGTCGGCACGGTCCATCAGCCACTCGATGAGGCCGGCATCGAACGGCGTGTCGGCGCTCCAGCCCAGCACGCGGTCCCCGCATCGGAGGCGCAGGGCCGTGGTCGGCACGGAGTGGCCGGTGGGGCGGCATGCCACGCGCATGCCCGCGATCAGGCTCTCGCGATCCGCATGCAGCCGGTGCAGTTCGAAGTAGGTGGCGAGCGATGCCCGTCCGCCCTGGTCCATGGCCGGAGCGAGCCGCTCCCACAGTCGGTCCGCCACCGGTCCCCAGCAGTGGAGCCGTGGCAGCGGATGGCCGTCGGCCTCGCGTTGCAGCCAGCGGCGAAACCCGAGGCTCTCCAGCCCGTTGCAGTGGTCGCCGTGCAGGTGCGTGAGCACGATGTCGGTGACGGAGAGCACGTCCACGTCCCAACCGCTGGCTTCGCGAGCCTTGCGGAGGGCTGCGCCGATCATGTCCGGGCAGTCGATGAGCACGCGACCCTGGGCGCCTTCCACCATGGCCGAACTGCCGAACCGCTCGGTGCTGAAGGCGTCCGCCGTGCCGACCACGAGTAGCCGCATCCCGGGAGGCTACCACGACCTGGTGTCCATTCGCCCGTGCGGACCGCGGTACGCTACCTGCGTGGGCGTCCTTCGCGTCGCGATGACGGTACTTGTGGTGCTCCTGACCGGGGCTTCGGCATCGGCGCAGAACGCGGCGGTGCTGGCCCAGAACCTGCAGCGACAGCTGGATGTCGAGGACACGCAGTTTCGGCAGCAGTTCTTCGCCAACACGCCCATCGCCGACCGCCTGTTGCTGGATGCCGGCGGCACGTTCCGGTTCGGCTTCAGCATGATCGACAACGCGCGCAGCCAGGAGCAGCTGCTCTACACGCCCGACCTGCGCCTGTTCCTGCGAGCCGAACTGGACGGAGGCATCCGCTTCTTCGGTCGCTTGCGATTCGAGTACAACGACTGGGAGTACACCGGCACGGCGGGGCTGGGACCCGACCCGCGCGAGGACGGCTGGCAGTGGCCCATCGGCGAGATCTACTGGGCGGAATTCGACCTGGGCGGGTTCGTGGAGACGCAGCGAGGGCGACGCCCCGCCGACTGGAACCTGATCGTGCGCGGAGGCCGCAACTACCTGATCTGGGCGCAGGGCCTGGTGCTCAGCAACTACATCTACGGGCTGGAGGTGGAAGCGCGTCTGGGCGACCTGAACGTGACGGGACTCCTGGCCGCCAGCGCCGGCTACGACACGGTGGACTGGGACACGTCGCGGCCGGGCTATGACACGAACACGAGCCGCCTGTTCTCCGGTGCCAGGCTGGAATGGCGGGGCATCGCCGGCCACCGTCCGTACGTCTACTACCTCTGGCAGGATGACCGGAATGGCGGGGAGACGGACGTGCTCTTTGCGTCGACTCCGTTCCCGGTGCCGACCACCTTCGACTACAACAGCGGGTATCTGGGATTCGGCTCCACCGGAAGCCTGGGGGCGAACGTGATCTACCGTTCGGAGTTCGCCTGGCAGTCGGGCACCACACTCAGCGATCCACTGGATCCGACGAGCCCCACGCTGACGCGGCCGCAGCAGACGGCGCAGATCGACGCGTTCGCGGGGGTGGTGGGCCTGACGTGGCTGGCCCGGGACGCGGGTGACACCAGGCTGGATTTTCAGGCACTGGTGGGAACGGGGTCGTCCAATCGCCTGGACTCGGGGACCACCTTCGGCGGCATCGCGCCCGGCAAGACGGATCACAGTTTCAACTCGCTCGGCTACGTCAACACGGGCCTGGCGCTGGCACCGGAGCCGGCCAACCTCTTCTGCCCCTCGATCGGCTTCAGTTCCAACCTGCTGCCCACCAACGACCTGCTCAGCGAGTTCCGCGTGGGCGTGACGGGTTTCCTGTTCATGAAGCTCCAGAACGATGCCCCGTTGAGCGTGCTCACGGTTCCCGGCGGCAGCAACCTGGTGGGTGGGGAGGTGGACGCCATCCTGGACTGGCGACTGACCAGCGACGTGAACCTGAACCTGCGCTACGGCATCTTCATGCCCAACAGCTCGGTCTTCTTTCCCGGCGAGGGCGGGGCCCGTGACTTCTTCTACGCGGGGGTGACCTATGCCTTCTAGCCTGCGTTGGCTGCTGCTGGTGGCGACGCTTGCGGCAGGCTGTCGTCCGTACGTCATGAGCAACTCCGCCGTGGAGCAGTACCCGGGCGCCGACGACGAGCTGGACTTCCTGGCTGCGGTGGAGCGCATGCCCGCGGTCACCAACAACGACGCCCTGCATGGCTTCTTCCTGCTCCAGGATGGCAGCGATCCTCATGCGGACTTCGAGTCGCGCGTCGCCGAAGGCCGGCGCCGGGGCTGGTTCCCCATGGGCACGCCCACCCGCGCCAACGAGGCCGCGAAAATCGGGTGGATGGCCACGGCCGGCTGTCGGGTGATGGACGTGCGCGGCGGGCTGAGCATGAACCTGCTCGGGCCCTTGCCGCGCTTCGCCACACGTGAACTGGTGTACATGGAGATCCTGCCGCTCCGTACCGAGAACCAGATCCTGACAGGCGGCGAGTTCGTGGACTACCTGAATCGGCTTTCGCGCATCGCCGGCAGTTCGCGTCGGGCCCGACCGGCGAGTCCGCTCGGCGTCCCCGCGGGCGAGTCGGCGGTGAGTCCGGGCAACGAGGGTGCGATCCAGGAGGGCTCGCTGCCCGAGCAGGGGCCGCGGGAGGCGCCATACCAGCCGCCGACCGAGGAGCCTGCGGAGCCGCCGGTTCCATCGCAAGTGCCGGGCACGCTGCGCCCGTTCGGTTCGTGGCCTGGAGGAACAACCGGGTCGGGAACCGGTGGCTCCTCTGGGTCGAGCGGGAGTTTGGCCCCAGATGAGATCGGGTCCGAGAATCGATGAACCTGCAGATTCAATTGTTTTCGGTCTCTTGAGCACGCCCCGTTTGCCCGTACCGTGAAGCAACGCATCTCTTGACCTGAGGTTGGATCCCCGCATGAACGTCCGAGCCCATGCTGCCCTCGCGATCCCGATCGCCCTTCTAGGCGCGGTGTTGGCTTGCCCGTGGGCCTCGGCACAGGATGGTGATGCGTTCGGGCAGGCGGTTGCGCCGGAACCTCCCGCGGCACCAGTCGTGGAATCCGTCCAGCCTGCGATCGCTCCGGATCCCGCCACGCCCGGTGTCACGGCGCTGCAGGCCATCGTCATGGACGTGAGCGGCAAGGCACGTTGGCGTCCGGCGGCAGACGCGGCGTGGCGAGAGGCTCGCGTGAACGACCTGCTTGATCCCGGCACCGAGGTGCGCACGGCCCTCAAGAGCCGCGTCACCATGCGCGTGGGCCGAAATGCCACGGTGCTGGTGGATGCGGGCACCACATTCGAGTTGCCATCGATCGAGATGGATGGCGACACGCTTCGGACCACCGCTGCGGTCCGGAGTGGTCGCGTCGACTTCAAGGTGGACCAGGTCGGGTTCTCCAACGACTTCAAGGTGATCACCCCACAGACCACGCTGGCGGTGCGCGGCACGGGCTTCAGCCTGGCCACCGGGCCGCTGCGGGGATTCGAGGTGACCGGCGTGCGCACGAACGCGATCAACGCGATCGAGCTGAACTACGCGGCCCGGAATGCGCGCTTTTTCCTCAGCGGCAACGCGCAGAGCAGCAGTGAACGCCAGGATCCGGTGCAGAACGCGTGGGTCAGCACCATTGGACCGCCACCGATCGTGGGCCTGCTCGCGAACAACCAGCAGCTGGATCAGCAGGTGGCCCAGGGCACTGCGGGCAACGCGCCCACCAATCCTCAGCAGATCCAGCAGATCAACGCCGCCGAGACCTACGGGGAGGCTGCGGACAACGTGCTGGTGGCGGCTGGCACGCAGGATGGCGTTTCAGCCTCGATGCGTGATCTGGCCATCGATCGAACAGGGCGTGGCGACATCATCGCGGCTCCGACCGACGACGGCGGTGGTGGCGACGACGGCGGTGGTGGCGATGACGGTGGTGGTGGCGATGACGGCGGTGGCGGCGACGACGGCGATGGCGGCGACGACGGCGATGGCGACGACGACGGCGGTGGCGGCGACGACGGCGATGGCGGCGATGACGGCGGTGGTGGCGATGGCGACTCGTCCGATCCGCTGGATGAGCTCACTCCCGGCTCGTTCCTCTACGACGGCTTGGCCTTTGTTCGGAGTGAGATCCCCGACCTGCAGCAGGACAACCAGGACATCCTGGACTTGAGTCAGTCCATTGGAGGCCACGCGTCACAACTGAGAGCTGCGTACGTATCCGCGACCGGGAACAACGCGTTCTTGTCAACAAGTGGGCCGGTGGAGGCGTACCTGCAGTCGGGTAACGCCGTGATTCCGACTTCGGCGATCAGCGCGAGCAGTGATCTGGTGTCCATGGCCACCGGGGGCCTGGCCCAGCGGGGCTACTTTCCACGCTTGAATCAGTTCGAGAACGCCACGGGCCGGCCCGTGTTCACCACCTTTCCGGCCGTCGATACGGTTGGGGGCTCGGGAGGTCCGCGAGTTGGAGGCACCAACACGTTCCTTGACGATGGGCAGGGCAACCAGATCGGGGTCGTGGATGCTCTGGAGAACGCGTCCAGTTGGGCGTTGCAGGACACGATCGTCTCGTTGGCAATCGGCAACCTGATCAACTCGGAGCTGCAGGGATCGATCCCGAACGGACAGGCGGTGGAGCAGGGAATCCTGGGGTTGCGGAGCCTGCATGACTTCTGGTCCATCGACGGGGAGAACATCCAATCGAACCAGTCCGGAACGTCCGAACACCGCACGGCGACGCAGTGGGCCCTGGAACTGAACAAGGACATTCAGGGCCTTTGGGATGGCGTGCTCGGCGAAATCCTTCGCCAGAGCGGACAGACCAACCTGGTGGAAGTGGCGGATCGTCAGGTCCAGCTTTCCGACGCCGTGCAGCAGATGCGGATCGCGCTGGCGCAGGCCGGGCTCAGCAGCGTTCCCTACAGTGCGACCAACCTGACCGCCGAGTACCGCCTGGATGCCAATGCCAGTTCCAATCCGGCCGCGGCCGCCGCTCTTGCCGAACTCGAGGCTGCCGTGGCGGCCATCCAGCTTGAGTCCCTGGAGACGCTGACGGCGGCGCACGAGGCCTTCATCACGGCCAACGATGCCCGCAGCGCGGGCCAGAAGGTGTTCTTCAGTTCAGTGGGCGACAACCTGGTGGCTCAGGCAGCCCAGTTGGCGGATCGTGCGAATATCGCCACCAACGGCATCGTCGGTGCGGCGTACATGATCGGCCAGACCTACTACAGCAGCCACGATGCGGTGCGCGAGGCGGGGCTGCTGCCGGCCGTGCTCAACAACGGCCGCGACCTGAATTCGGACGGTGGGGGCACGCGGCCAGGTGGGGGTGGCGGGCAGTGAGTCCATTCCGGCGCTGGTTCCTGGTCGCCAGCATCGTGGTGGTGCAGTGGATGGCCGTCACGGCCGTCGCGGACACGCCGCTGCAGGCCATCTTCATCGAGGTGAACGGCAAGGTGCGCTGGCGGCCCGCCGAGACGGCCGCGTGGCGGACGGCCAGGGTGAACGACCTGCTGGATGCCGGTTCCGAGATTCGCACGGGCCTCAAGAGTCGAGCCACGCTTCGTGTCGGGCGCAACGCGTCGGTCCTGGTGGACGCCGGCACCACGTTCCAGCTTCCCACCGTGATCCAGGAGGGCCAGACGCTGCGCACGGTCGCGGCCGTGAAGACGGGGCGCGTGGACTTCAAGGTGGATCAGGTGGGCTTTGCCAATGACTTCACCGTGGTGACGCCGGAGACCACGCTCTCGGTGCGGGGGACGGGGTTCGGCGTGAACAGCGGTCCTCTGGTCGGGACCCAGGTGACCGGTGCCAGGACCAACGCGATCAACGCGATCGAGCTGAGGTACGTGGCGGGCAACCTGCGCTACTTCCTGTCCGGAGCGGCCTCGAGCGACTCGCAGCGGCAGGATCCCGTGCAGAACGCGTGGGTCAGCACACTGGGCCCTCCGCAGGTGGTCGGCACCATCGTGGGCAACAACCAGCTTGAGCAGGCCGTGGCCCAGGGCAACGTGGGCAACGCGCCCACCAATCCGACCCAGTTTCAGCAGATCGCCGCCGCCCAGGCGAACGCCGCTGCGGCGGAGGACATCGTCTCGCCGCTGGATGAGCTGCTGCGGCTCCAGGCCCGAGCCTCGTCGGTGGCCCAGGCCGCCGCGAATGAGGCACTGCCGCTGGCGAACGAGGCGAGATCGGCGGCTGTGGCAGCCGAGGATGCCGCGGCCGCGCGACTGGCCCGCATCGGGGCCGTGTCGGATCTGGGCGAGGATCTGGAGGAACGCTGGACCGGCTCGGGCGGTCAGGAGTCGACGCTTTCGAGCCTCGCATCCCGAAGCATCGGCGATCTGGCCGAGGTCGACCGCCTTCGAGGAGAGATGGACAGCGCGATCGAGCAGGAGGACGGGCAGGAGGCCGCTGTGGCCGCGCTCGATGCCATCGGTTCGGTCGACAACGCGTGGCAGGAGGGCCTGCTTGCCAGTACCCGTTCCATCGTGCAGGGCATCCGTGCGCTGCAGTCCGAGCTGGAGTCGGCCACGGAGTCCGCCTCGGAGGCCGACGGGTCGTTCAACGCCCTCATGGGTTCGGCGACGCCCAGGGTGCAGCTGGCCCGGGCGGCCGCGGCTCCGCTGGCCTCGTTGCGGGCCGCGGTCCGGGCCTACCGCGATCAGGTGCGGCGAGCGGTGGCGTCGGGCCAGGCCGGACCCGGGGCGGCGCAGCGGCTGATCCGCTCCACGGAACTGCTGGCCACCGCCGTGCAGCGCATCGAGGCGGCGCTCTCGGCCACGGATGCGGCGGCCGCGGCGCTGGCCCGGGCCCGGTCGCTCGGCGAGCGCGTGCTGTTCTCGGCGGCGATCGCCGCCAGCTTGCGCGGCGAGGAGATCCGGGCGGCGGCCGAGGGCTACCGGGATGTGATCGAGGCGAATGTGGAGGCGATCGAGTCGGCGAGGTTCAGCGCGTTCTTCGCCGCTGCCGCGTCGGCGGTCGAGACCATCTCGGAACAGGGGCAGGTGGCCCGGGACGCGGGTGCGGTGGCGGAGGCGGACGCGCAGTCAAGCCGTGGACTGGCCGACCTGGCGGAAGCCGACGTGAACAGCGTGGTTGCGCTCGCCAGCAGCCTGGACGCATTCTGGGGGGGTGGTGGCGAGCAGGGGCAGGGCTCCCGTGCTCGCATGGAGCAACTGCAGTCGCTCAGTCAGGCGGATCTTGCGGCGGCGGGAGGCCTTCTTGCGCAGCTCAACGACGCCATCGGCGAGGAGGATGCGAGCACGGCCGGCGATCGGCTGGCCTCGCTGCTGGAACTGAACGATCGCTGGGGCGAGCAGGGGGACCTGCTTCAGGAAGTGGCGGCCATCCACGGCGAAGTCGACCGGCTGGATGGCCTGGTCCAGCAGGCCTTCGCGCAGTTGCGGGATGGTTCCCATGCCAACTTCACCAGCATGCTCTCCTCGGCGGAGTCGCAGCGAGACATCGCCCTGCAGGCCGCCAACCGTCTCGCCTTCCTCCGCGACGAGCTGGCCCGCTATCGATCGGAATACGGAGCGCTGGTGGCGGCCGGTCGGGGTGGCGAGGGCGTGGCGACCCAGTTGCAGCAGACGATCGCCGCGATCGAGGGTGTGCAGCAGACGTTGCTGGACGGGCTGCAGGCCAGTGCGGCCGCCACCGAGGCCGTGGAGTCGGCCCGCACCTACGGGGAGAAGGTCTTCTTTGCCGCGGCCAGCCAGCGGGCCATCGATGCGGCCACCATCACGGCAGCGTCGGCGGCGCTGCGGGGGCAGATCGAGCAGAATGCGGCCGGCATCCGTGACGCCTACAGCCAGGGTGATGCCAACTACCAGGCGGCGTTCGGGCAGGGCGGCGTGCGCTGAGGCGCGGCTGACTCCGAATTGGGTACAACTGCCTCCATGCGATCGTTCCAGCGAACGGCATTCGCCGTGGGCGCGCTCGTGACCGCCGTGGTGCTGCTGGCGGACCTGCTCGGCGCCTTTCGCTGGGCCGAGGACTGGACCCTGGACCTGCGACTGCAGCATGCGCGATGGGTCGACGAGACTCCGGGCGCCCAGTTGCGGCTGGTGGCCATCGACGACAACAGCCTGGACACGATCGGACGTTGGCCATGGCCTCGGGAGCGCATCGCCATGGCGGTGGACGAGGTGGCCCGCGCTGGCGCCAGGGTGCTGGCCTTTGACGTGCTCTTCCTGGAGCGGGAGGACGGCACGGACGGTGACGCGCTCCTGGCCCGGGCCATGTCGTCGATCCCCAGCGTGGTGGCCGTGAGCGTGCGGCAGGACGCGTCGCTGGATGCGATGTGGTCCACCCCGGCGGGGGTCGAGGCGCTTCGACGGCTTGCGGATGCCATGCGTCGAGGGGTGGGTCGGGACATGGCGGAGATCGTGGCCGAGGCTGCGCTGCAGGAGCCCTTCCGGAGCCGAGTGCTCGAGCGGCCCGTGGCGTTCAAGGCGCTGGCGGCATGGTCCGTGCTGGAGCGACTGGATCAGGAGGATCGACTGCCGGAGAATCTGGACGGATTCGTGCGCCTGATGCTGGGAGGATCGAGCGACGCCGAGCGCATGGGGGACTTCGGTGAGCGCGTGCTGCTGGAGCGTGCCTGGGAGCGGGGCGAGAGCTGGCGCAGTCTGGAACGGTCGTTGGTGCCCCAGGACGCCGCAGGAACTCCGCAGGACCTGCCTCCCATTCCGCCTCTGGCCGCGGCCGCCCGGGCCGCGGGGGTGGTGAACGCCGAACCGGACGCGTTCGATGGGCGGCTTCGTCGCGTTCGACCGATGTTCCCGTCCAACTACGGTCTGGTGCCGCAACTGGGCCTGATCGCGGCGCTGGCCTGGGAGGGATCGACGCTGGATCAGGTTTGGATCGAGGGCGATCGCATGGAGGTCGGGGCCCGGCACTTTCAGTTGCGTGGGGGGAAGTTGCCGATCAACTGGCCCACACGACTGCTGGCCGGTTACGGCGATCATGCGGGGACGCAGGCCGTGGTCAGCATCGGAAGGTTGATCGAGCAGGCCGAGGCGAGGCGGTTGCTCGGCCAGCAGCGGCACCGGCTGGACGAACTCGGTGTGGACATCGCAACGGGCGTGCTGGGCAAGGATCGCGCGTGGTTCGATCGGGCGAGGGCGGATGGCTCGCTTGCCCGCGAGATCGAGGACGTCTGGAGCATGGACTACGCGGACCATGCCGACGACCCGGATCTGCCGCCGGAGCAGCGCCGGGCGATCGAGGGACTGCGCGAATGGCGGATGCTGGCGGCGGCGGTGTCCGACGGGCAGCGTCGGATCGACGAGGGAGACGCCCGACTGCAGGCGATCCTGGGTGATGGACTGGTCTTCATGGGCTTCACGGCCACCGGGACCATGGCGGACATGGTGAGCACCATCTTCGACCCACGAACGCCTGGCGTGTTCAGCCACATTGCGGTGGCCGACATGGTGCTCAACGACCGTGACCTGAGGTTTGCGCCGGGATGGTCGTCGCCGGTGGCCGTGCTGCTGCTGGGGCTCACCGCCGCCGTGGTGGCGGCCCGATTCGGCGCCGCGGCGGGATTCGGGGCCCTGGCGCTGCTGCTGGCGGTGTACGTGGGCGTGCTGGGCGTGTTGCTGTTCGATCGCCTGAACGTGGTCTATCCCATGGCGGCTCCGGTGTTCGCGGGGGCCAACAGCTGGATCGTGGCCACGGCGGCGGTGGCCATCGTCAACCAGCGCGAGAAGCAGCGCATCCAGCGCCAGTTCCGGGCGCGCGTGAGCCCGCAACTGGTGGACATGCTGCAGCAGAATCCCGATGCGCTGTCCATGAGCGGGGTGGAGCGCGAGACCACGATCCTGTTCGGCGACCTGGCGGGCTTCACCACCATCAGCGAGAAGCTGGGTGGTCCGGACGTGGTGAAGACCCTCAACCTCTACATGGGTGCGATGACGCGCGAACTGACGGAGCATCATGCCTACGTGAACAAGTTCCTGGGTGACGGGCTGCTGGCATTCTGGAGCGCGTTCTCGCCCGAGCCCCGGCAGGGCGAGTACGCCGTGCAAGCCGCCTTGAACTGCCAGCGCCTCGTGCGCGAGATCGGACAGCGACCGGATCGGGCTGGGCTTCCCCCGATCACGCTGCGTCTGGGGATCGCCACCGGCAAGGTGGTCATCGGGGACTGCGGCGCCCCGCCCGACCTGAACGACTACACCGTGATCGGTGACAGCGTGAATCTGGCGAGCCGGCTCGAGAGCGCCAACAAGCAGTTCGGGACCTCGGTGCTGGTGGATGGCCGGACCGCCGAGAGCGCGCGCGTCGCTGGGCTGCCGCTTCTGGGCCTCGGCAAGGTGGTGGTGGTGGGACAGAGCGTGCCGGTGGAGTTGTTCGAGGTGTGCCTGGACGAGGACCCGTTTGAGCGGATCCGCCTGACCGAGGAGGCCGTGTCGCACTTCGCCGCCGGCCGCTTCGATCAGGCCCGGGAGGCGTTCGCCCGGCTCGAGCGGCAGTGCGGTCCGAGCAGGACGGCCGCCTGCTTCCGTGCCGCCCTGGACGATCCCGAGGACCGACGCGACGGCGTGCTGCGGCTGCGGGCCAAGTGAGGTGGCCTAGCCGATCCGCTTGAGGATGATGGCCGTGCGATCGTCGGCCGGTGGCCGGCCCTGGCACCAGTCGCTCATGGTGGCGTTGCAGGCGGCCAGGATCGCCCTGGGCGAGTGGTCGCGCAGCTCGCGCACCAGCTCCTCGCAACGGACCTGCTGCCACAACTCGCCGGATGGGTCCGCGCTCTCGAAGTAGCCGTCGGTCAGGGCGATCAGGATGTCGCCGGGCTGCATGGTGATGCCTTCGTCCCCGGGTGGCAGATCCTCTGGCACCACGCCCATCGGCGGTGCGTCGGTGGGCAGCGTGAGGAACGCGTCCGCGGCCCGGCGATAGAGCATCACCGGTCCCTGCCCCGCGGCCACCGACCGCACGCGTCCGCTGCCGAGGTCCACATGCGCGAACCATCCCGTGACGAATCGTCCCATGGGCAGGTCCTGGCAGAGTTGCCGGTTGCACTCGCTCACGATGCGATCGATCGGCTGGCCAAGCCGCAGGCCCATGCGGAGCATCCCCCGGGCCTGCATGGCCGACAGCGCGCTGCCGATGCCGTGGCCCGTGGCGTCGGCCACCAGCAGCACCAGGGCATCGGCAGGATCCTCCGGCGCCACGATGACGCCGCGGTCCAGTGGCACCACATCGAAGGCGTCGCCCCCGCACTGCTCGGCCGGCTCGCTGGCTGCGGCGATCTGCCAGCCGGTCGGCTCGGGCAGGGCCGTCGGGAAGCTTCCCTGCTGGATGCTGCGCGCTGCGGCCAGATCACGCTCCATGCGCTCGCGCGCGATGCGGTCCTCGATCATGCGCCCGCGCCGGATGGCCACGGCCGCCTGCGCCGCCAGTCCCTCGGCCAGCATCTCGTCGGCCTCGCGGAAGGGCCCGCTGCGGCGGTTGAGCACCTGCGCCACGCCGACCAGGCCTCCCTCATGGTCGAGCAGGGGAATGGCCAGGATGCTTCGAGTGCGGAACCCGGTCTGGCGATCCACATCGCGGTTGAATCGATCGTCCGCGTACGCATCGGGAATGTTCACGATCCGGCGACCCGAGGCGGCCGCGCCGGCGATGCCGCGGTCGGCCGGAATGCGGATCACGCCCGCGCCCGCCTTGCCACCCAGGCCGTGGGCCACCTGGGTGAACAGCTGTCCGGCGGCCGCGTCGTGCTCGAACACGGTGGCGCGCTCCGCGTCGAGCAGGTCGCGGAGCGCGTCGATCACCGTGGACAGCACGTCGGACAGGTTTGCGGTGCCGGCCAGACGACGCGACACCGCCACCAACTTGGCCACCGCATCCGGAGGCAGGTCGCCGGAGGGACGCGAGCCCGGATGCAGGACCTGGCCAGCCATGGGCCCTCAGGCGAGCCTGTGACCGCCATACACGGCGCTGGATCCCAGGTGATCGGCGATGCGAAGCAGCTGGTTGTACTTGGCGTTGCGGTCGCTGCGGCACGGCGCTCCGGTCTTGATCTGGCCGCAGTTGGTGGCCACGGCCAGGTCGGCGATGGTGTCGTCCTCGGTCTCGCCGCTGCGATGACTCAGGATCGCGCGGTACCCCGCGCGGTGGGCCATCTCCACGGCCTCAAGCGTCTCGGTGAGCGTGCCGATCTGGTTCACCTTGACCAGGATCGCGTTGCCGCACCGCTGCGCGATGCCCTTGGCGAGGAAGCGGGGGTTGGTCACGAACAGGTCGTCGCCCACCAGCTGCACCCGGTCTCCGAGCGCCGCGGTGAGGTCCTTCCAGCCCTTCCAGTCATCCTCGGCCAGGCCGTCCTCGATGCTGCGGATGGGCCACTTGCGGCACCAGGCGGACCACAGGTCGATCATCTCGTCGCTGGAGAGCACCCGCTTGGGGTCGCTCTTGAACAGGCGGTAGCCCTTCTTTCGGACGGCCTTGGCCTCGTTGGCCAGCTCGCTGGTGGCCGGGTCGAGGCAGATGCGGATCTGCCGCCCCAGGTCGTAGCCAGCCTTCTTCACCGCCAGCGCGATCAGTTCACAGGCATCCTCGTTGCGCTTCAGGTCCGGCGCAAAGCCGCCCTCGTCGCCCACGGCGGTGGAGAGATGGCGGTCGTGCAGCACGGCCTTGAGGGCGTGGTAGATCTCCACGCCCGCCCGCAGCGCCTCCTCGAAGGTGTCGAAGCCGATCGGCTGCACCATGAACTCCTGGAAATCCACGGTGTTGTCCGCGTGCTTGCCACCGTTGAGGATGTTGAGCATCGGCGCCGGCAGCACATGGGCGTGGGCGCCCCCCAGATAGCGCCACAGCGGCAGTTGGCTGGCCCGGGCCGCGGCGTGGGCCACCGCCATGCTCACGCCAAGCAGGGCATTGGCACCCAGCTGGCGCTTGTTGGGCGTGCCGTCCAGCTCCAGCATGAGCCGGTCCACGGCCTGCTGCTCGCGGGCGTCCATGCCGCCCAGGGCGGGACCGATGCGTTCGTTCACGTTTCGGACAGCCTTGCCCACGCCCTTTCCCAGCCATCGCCTTCGATCGCCATCACGCAATTCGACGGCCTCGTGCTCGCCCGTGCTGGCGCCGCTGGGAACGGCCGCCCGGCCCGCGGCCCCGCCCGCGAGAACCACCTCGCACTCGAGCGTCGGATTGCCACGGCTGTCCAGCACCTGTCGGGCGTGCACGCTGTCGATCGAGAAGTTCATGGAGGTCTCCGTTGAAGCCGCGAGTGTACGGCGGCCGTGCGTTGATCAGGCCGCCGGGAACTCGGGGTCGCGGCCCTCGAGCACCGCCATCACGTCGCGCACGACCCAGCTCATGCGGTCCATGGCGGTGCGCGTTCGGCTGGCCAGGTGCGGGGCCAGATGGGCGTTGGCCAGACCCAGCAGCGGGTGGGCGGCGGTGAACGGCTCCGGATCGTGCACGTCCAGCAGCGCCTGCGCCCCGGGATGGCGGCGAAGATGGTCGGCCAGCGCCGCATGATCCAGCACGAATCCCCGGCAGGTGTTGATCAGCAGCGCGTCCGGCCTCATGGCTTGCACCAGCCCGCGGTCGACCAGGCCACGATTCTCCGGCCGCCCATCCACATGCAGCGAGATCACGTCACTGCGCGAGAACAGTTCCTGTGGGGTGACGGGCATCGCACCGTGGCGATCCTGTGGCGGGACGGCGCGAATGTCGTGAAACAGCACCTCGAAGCCGATCGCCCGGGCCACCTGAGCCACGCGCGACCCGATCCGGCCCAGGCCCAGGATGCCCAGCGTGCACTCGTCCATCTGCCGCACGCCGCACACTTCCTGGCGGATCGTCTCCCAACGGTCCGTCTCGACCGGTTGCTCCAGAAAGAGCCGTGGGCGCATGGCGTCGCACAGCAGGCAGAGCACGTACTCCACCACGGCCTGCGTGTTGGCATCGGGCGTGTGCACCACGGGCAGCCGCCGCGCCCTGCACTCGGACAGGTCGATGTTGTCCAGCCCAACCCCGGCCCTGCCCACCACTCGGAGCCGGGGCATGCGATCCAGCAGGAGGGTGT